>CAZSDE010000370.1:0-4361 GCA_964605435.1 uncultured Akkermansia sp. | reverse complement strand
TCCCGGACGGCACCACCACCATGCCCGACGGCAGCGCGGTCTACGGGATCGCCAATGGCGTGTTCAATGCCGGTATCATCACCGTCCGCAGCAACTCTCTGCTCCTCGCCACCGCCACCCCTCCCGCAGGCACCACCTCCACCAATGCCCGGCTCCTCATGCCGGTCATCGACACCGGCCGCGTCGTCAGCGCCTTCACCACCACCTTCGACCTCGCCCTCTCGGCCCCCTCCTCCAACCCAGCCCTCATCGGCGAAGGCTTCTCCTTCAACTTCGGAGCCATCCCCGGCAATGCCGGCAACGGCGAAACCGGCTTCCCCATGGCCAATGGCCTCACCATCGGCTGGGACCTCAAGGACAATGGCGGCGAAGTCCGCGCCATCGAAGTCTATGCCAACGGCACCCGCATCGGCGACTTCAAGGCCTCGGACTTCCCCGCCGCCTTCCTCATCGACAATTCCTCCGCAGGACCCGCCACCTTCCGCCCCGTCACCATCACATGGGACGCTCAGGGCCTCGACATCTCATGGAACAATGCCGTCATCTGCGAAAACCTCGCCACCCCGGGCTTCATCCCGGCCGCCACCGACCGCTTCGCCTTCAGCAGCCGCACCACCGACACCGGCCTCGCGGACATCGCCCTCGATAACCTCTCCATCAGTACCACCGCCCTCGACCCACTCTTCACCAACGGACCCGCCATCTGGGAATTCCTCGCCCGGAACCGCGACAATATCGAAGACGACGACGGCGACCACCCGGACTGGATCGAAATCTACAACGGCCAGCCAGCCGTCCAGTCCATGGCCGGATGGTTCCTCACCAACGATCCCGCCAATCTGAAGAAATGGCCGTTCCCCAGCGTCAACCTCCCCGCCAACGGCTTCACCTACGTCTTTGCTTCAGGCAAGAACCGCACCAACGCCGCCCACGCCCACACGAATTTCACCCTCGCCGGCGAAGGCGGCTGGCTCGCCATCGTCCGGCCCGACGGCACCATCAAATCGGAAGTCACCTACGGCCCGCAATTCGATGACATCACCTCGGGCTTCAAATCCGCCTTCGAACCGCTCGGCTACCTGAGCGCCCCATCGCCCGGACGCGCCAATTCGGTCATTCCCGGAACCACCACCACCATCGTCCGCGGCAGCTCGGTGGTCACCGAGGAACCGGTCTTCCAGAACGCCTCCGGCGAAATCCTCCGCAGCGGCTTCATCGCTGCCAACCAGTCAGTCGTCATCGCCCCGCCCACCACCCCGGGCGCACAGATCCGCTACACGCTCAACGGCACCAACCCCACCGCCAGCAGCACCCTCTACAGCACCCCCATCGCCGTATCCAACCGCAGCGTCGCCATCCGCGCCGCGGTCTTTCTGACCGGTGCCATCACCGGCCCACCAAAAACCCTCAGCCTCGTCTACCGGGGAACCGACCTCTCCAATTACCGCAATTCAGGCCGCCCCTTCGAGTCCACCATGCCCGTGCTCGTGCTCGACAGCTTCGGCGTCAATGTCGACTCGGCCAGCGATCCGAACTCGCTGCGGCCCTACCGCTACACATGGGGCATGATGTTCGACCCCTCGAAGGGCACCAATGCAGGCAAAGCCAGCTTCGCCGATACTCCTGCCATCTCGAGTTCTGCCGGAACCCACGTGCGCGGGCAGAGTTCGTCGGGATTTCCCCAGCGGCCCTACGCACTCGAATGGTGGAACAGCGAGGACAAGGACAAGGACGTGGAAACCCTCGGCATGCCGGCCGACTCGGACTGGGTCCTCTACAGCCCCTTCAACGAGGAAACCCTCATGCGGAACGCCGTGGTCTACAATTCCATGTTTCAATGGGAAGGGCAGGGAGCCGGCATGCGCTGCCGCCTCGTCGAGGTCTTCTTCAACCAGTCCGCCGATACCCTGTCCTATGCCGATTACCGCGGCATCTACCTCCTCATCGAGAAAATCAAACGCTCGTCCTCCCGGGTCGACATCGAAAAACTCAACGAGGAAGTCACCGACCCCGCCCTCATCACCGGAGGATACCTCTGGAAAAAGGACAAACCACCCCAGGTCTACACCATCTCCACCACCACCAGCGGCCCATGGGGAGCCCAGACCTACGAGGTCACCGAACCGAATATTCTCAGCACGCCGCAGAAGAACTGGCTGCAGACGCACGTCCAGCAGTTCGAATCCGCCCTCTACGCAGGATCATGGCAGGACCCCGCCAATGGATGGCGGAAATTCGCCGACCCCGCCTCGTTCGCCGATAACCTCCTCTGGGTCGAAGCCTTCAAGCAGATCGACGGCTACCGCATCTCGACCTACTTCCACAAATCCCGCGCCGGAAAAATCGAGGCCCGCCCCGCATGGGACTACAACCTCGCAGGCGGCAATGCCAATTACCTCGGCGGCGAAAACCCCTCGGGTTGGTACTATGCCCACCTCTCCGGCGGCAACCTGCCCTACTGGCCCCGCCTCCTCCAGGACCCCGGCTACGTCCGCGAACAATGGGACCGCTACTGGGCCGCCCGCCGCTCCGCCCTCTCCACCGCAAACGTCAACGCCCTCATCGACCAGTTCTCCGCGGAAATCCGCGGCGACGACCCCCGCGATGTCCGCACCACCTCCCGCCCAGCCAACCCGCCATCCGGCGGCACCCCGGACTTCGATACGCCAGCCTCCCGCCACTTCAGCAAAAACCAGACCCTCGGAGTCTACAATTGGCCGAATGCCAACAACTTCGCCCTCCGCCAGACCTTCCAGTCGGAAGTCGAATTCTTCCGCGAATGGATGCGCCAGCGCCTCGAATGGATGGAATTCCTCTCCATGGACGGCAGCGCCAGCCTCGCGAAGATGCGAGCCCCGAACTTCCACGACCACGCCACAAGGCAGCAGACCTACCGTGGCAATGTCCCCGCAGGCTGGCAATTGGCCATCGCCGACCAGGACGCTCTCGCCAGCTCCACCATCTTCTACACCGTCAACGGACCGGACCCACGCACCGCCAGCGGCGCCGCCGATCCCTCCGCCCTTCAGCTGACTGGTTCGTCCACCACCATGGCCACCCTCATCAATGCCACCGACCCATGGAAGTACTCGGCATCCCTCACCGCCTACCCCGCCGCCCAGGGCACCACCCCATGGAGCGCGGCCGCGTACAACGATTCCTCATGGGCCTCCGGAGCCACCCCCATCGGCTACGGCGAATCCGGTCTCGCCACCACCCTCACCACCGCCGTCCCCACCAGCGGGGCCAATCAGGTCACCTGCTTCCGCAGAACCTTCACCATCGCCGACCCCTCCAGCGTCTACGAACTCATCATGGAACTCGCCGCCGATGACGGCGCAGTCGTCTGGCTCAATGGCACGGAAGCCGTCCGCTGCAACATGCCCTACGCTCCCGCCACCATCAACTTTGCCTCCCGCTCCAATGGCGTCCTCGACGGCATCGCCGACGGCGAAGCCGAAGCCACCCTCGTTCCCTACCGCCTGCCAAAGGAACTGCTGGTCGCCGGCTCCAACACCATCGCAGTCGAAGTCCACCAGTTTCAGTACGGCTCCAGCGGCAATCCCAACGCCACCGCCATCAATGACATGCGCTTCAGCATGCGCCTGAAGGCCAGCACCGTCACATGGCCCGCCACCCCCATCACGCTGAACACCCCCGGAATTCAGACGGTCCGCGCCCGTGTCCGCAGCGGCTCTTCCTGGAGCCCGATCTCGGTCGGCACCTACACGGTCGGCACTCAGCCCGCCAGCGCCGCCAACCTCGCCATCTCGGAAATCATGTACAACCCGGCACCCCCCACCGCCGCAGAAACTGCCGCCACCGGAGCCACCCGCGCCAATAACTTCGAATACATCGAATTCCTCAACATCGGTCCCAACCCGATCGATCTCACCGACCTGCGCATCAGCGACGCCATCCAGCTGGACTTCAGCACCATCCCGCTGGCCGCACGCATCCTCATGCCCGGAGCCCGCGGCATCATCGTGGAAAACCGCGACGGCTTCCTCAGCCGCTACCCGTCCGCCGCCCCGTTCGTCCTCGCTGAATGGACCAGCGGCAACCTCCGCAACGAAGGCGAAACCCTCACGCTGACCACCGGCACGGGCGGCACCCTCGTCCGCACCCTCACATGGTCGGCCTCCTCTCCATGGCCTCCCCTCGCCGGCTACCCCCGCATCGAACCCGGCGGACCAGACTTCAGCATCGTTCTCAGCCATCCGGAAGACAGCCCGGACCACGCCCTCGCCACGAACTGGCGCAGCAGCGGTTCCTCACGCGGCAATCCCGGTGCTTCCAGCACCACCACCCCTCCACCCGACGGATCCACCGACTCCAACAGCAATGGCTATTCCGACTTC
>CAZSDE010000369.1:3160-4364 GCA_964605435.1 uncultured Akkermansia sp. | reverse complement strand
ACGCAGTCGGACGACAACTTCCTGCACGCCTACAAGGACCTGCGTCTCGCCGCGGAAATCCAGAGCCGCTCGGGCCAGACGCTCTCCTTCCAGCGCCGCAAGGGAAATCAGCGCACGCTCCTTGGCCCGGATGGCTCGGAATTGCCCAGTGAGGCCCTCGAGCCTTTCCTCGGCAGCGCCGACCAGCCGTTCTTCGAAACCATGTTCGGACTTGGCAGCGTCAGCCTGCGAGACGGGGCCGCCGCCCTCCTCAAGGGAAAAGGCCAGCTCGGAACCGCCATCTTCTCCGCAAACCTCGGAGGCACTCCGGTCCAACAGGCCCTCGACGCCCTCCGCGCCGACGCCCGCCGCCTCTTCGCAGGCAGAGCCCACGCCAATGTCACCATCCGCCCCGCCGTCCGAGCCCATGCGGAGAAACTCAGGGAATCACGCACCGCCGTCGTCTCCCCGGAAGACTGGACCAGGCTCACCAGCCGCGCCGATGCCGCCGATGCCAGGATCGCCAGCCTTCAGCAGGAAATCGATGCGCTCGAATCCCAATGCGACTGGCTCCAGCGCTGCCGCGACGCCCTCGTCCCGCTGGCAGAATACCGCGCTGCCATCACGGAGCTGGAGGTTCTGCCCGCCATGCCGGAACTGCCAGCCGATTTCCCCGAACGCACGCGGTCAGCCCGCACTTCGGAACAGCAGGCCGCCAGCCTCGCCACCGAGGAGGAAAAGCGCACCGCTGATCTGGAAGCCGCCCTCGCCAACTGCCCGGCAAAACCAGACCTGCTCGCCCACACCGCGGAAATCGAGGCGCTCCACGCAGAACTGGGAGCCTACCGCCAGCGCCGCGAGGCCCTCGCCACCGTTGAGCATGATCTCGCGGCAGCCGAACCCGCCCTCCGCAGCGGCATGGCCACGCAGGGCCTCCCCACGGAAAACCTCCACGCCATCGAAGCCCTCCGCCTCACGGCCGCCACCACCCTCGCCGTCAGCGAGGCCGCCGACCATCTCACCGCAGCCAGCGAACAGCTTGCCGAAAACCGCCGGGACCACGCCAGCCGCCTGCAGCGACTCACCACAGCCCAGCAGAAACTCGCCTCGCTTCCGGAAACCGACCCCTCAGGGATCGGCACAGCCCTCCGCACCGGCACGGAAGCCACCGACGCCCACGCCAGTCTCCCGCAGGCCCGCGACGCCCTCGCCGCCGCCACAAGAG
>CAZSDE010000369.1:1208-3101 GCA_964605435.1 uncultured Akkermansia sp. | reverse complement strand
CGTCCCCCAGCACAACCCAGCCACGGTGGCCTCCCTGCCTGTCCCCCTCGACGCCACCATCCGCAGCTTCCGCGAACGCTTCGCTCAGCTCGATACCCGCCTCGCCGAAGCCACGCATCGCCGCCGCACCGCCGAATCCCGCGCCGCCGACCTCGCCGGCGAACTGGAACGCATGGAACGCCGCGGCACCATCCCTACGGAAACAGACCTCGCCGCCGCCCGCCAGCTCCGCTCGGAACACTGGCACGCCCTCCGCCGCGCATGGCAATCCGGCCAATCCCCGGAGCCACTCGCCCCCCCATTCGAGGAAGCCCTCCGCACCGCCGACGAACTGGCCGACCGACTCCGCCTCGAAGCAGAAACGGTCGCCCAGGCCGCCGAAAAACGCCACCAGATCCTCTCAGCCCGCGAAACCGTCCGGCTCGCCACCGATGATGCTTCCGCTATCCGCACGGAAATCTCGCTGACCTCATCGGAATGGCAGGAACTCTGGAATCCCTGCGGCCTCGCTGCCCGCACGCCCACGGAAATGGAGGAGTGGCGCACCGCATGGACCCAGCTCCGCTCGGCTCTCGACCGCCGCGACCAGCTGGCCGCCGCCCTCGACCACCGGGAAGCCACGGTCAACCACGCCATCGACACACTCGCCGCCGCCCTCGGCACCCATCCCGCGGCGGGCTTCTCCGCTCTCCTCGCCGAAGCCCGCGATCGCTTCCAGGCAGCCGCCGCCGCCGCCGCCCAGCGCCGCACTCTCGAAGATCAGATCGCCGAGGAACAGCAATTCCTCCGCACCCTCGACGATTCCTGCGCCCGCCTCACCAGCGGATACGAATCGGCCACGGAAAGATGGCGCGCCGCCTGCACCGCTGCCGGCCTGCCCCCGGACGCGTCCCCCGCCACCGGCAAATCCCTCCTCGATCAGCGATCCCTCCTCCTTTCCCAGTTCGACACATGGCGCGCCCGCTCGGCTCAGGCTGCCACCCTCACCACCCAGCAGAACGAATGCGAACAGCGCGTCGCCTGCACCGCCGCCAGATTCGCCATCCCGCTCGGCGATACCGAAGCCACCGAAGCCGCGCTCTGGACGGCTCTCGCCGACGCCCGCGCCGCAGATCAGCGACACCGCCAGCTCGCCGCTCAGCTCGCCACGGCCCGCGAACGCCTCCAGCAGGCCCGCAGCGCTGCGGCGACCGCTTCCGCAACCCTCAGCGACCTCCTTCGCTCGGCCAACCTGACCTCCGCAGCGGATCTCGACCGCTTCGCCGCGGCCCTCGAATCCCGCGCCAGCCTCCGCCTGAGCATCGACGGACTCACCCGCGCCCTCTCCGGCTTCGCCCGCAGCCAGCCTCTCGCCGCTTTCCTCACCAGCATCGAAGCAGAAGCGACCGACGACCTCCCCACCCGCCACCAGCACGCCGCCAACGCCCTCACCGCAAAGCGCGCGGAACTCCGTGCCGCCGATCAGGAACGCACGGACGCCCGACGCGCCATCGAACTCGTCGAAGCAGCCGGCAGCACGGCGGCCGATGCCCGCCAGGCCGCCGCTTCCATCGCCGCTTCCCTCCGCGATGACGCCTCCCGCTTCATCCGCCTCCGCCTCGCCACCTCCTTCCTCGAGGAAAGTATCGCCCGCTTCCGGGAAGCCAACCAGGCCCCCATGCTGCGGCGCTCCGGCGAAATCTTCGCCACCATCACCGCCAACGCCTTCACTGGACTCCACACGGAATTCAGCGACGACGACGAACCCACCATCGCAGCGATGCGCCGGAACGGCCGCCCAGTCGCCGTGGCACACCTCAGCGAAGGCTCCCGCGACCAGCTCTTCCTCGCCCTCCGCCTCGCCGCCCTCGAAGCCCACCTCGCCTCCCACGAACCCATGCCGCTCATCCTCGA
>CAZSDE010000369.1:0-1198 GCA_964605435.1 uncultured Akkermansia sp. | reverse complement strand
GTTCGATGACGACCGCACCTGCGCCATCCTGCCGGTGCTCGCCGCCATGGCTGCCCGTACCCAGGTGCTGCTCTTCACCCACCACGAGCACCTCCTCCCACTCTGCACCCGGACGCTCGGCGAAGCAGGATTCCGCCTCCACCGCCTCCCCCCGGCGGCCTGAATCCTCCTTTACCACCACCCGGTTCCCGCTATCCTCACGGGCCGCCATCCCCCTTTCATGACCCTCCTGCGACCCTCCCAGCACCTCCGCTCCCGCCGCGCCATCACGCTCATCGAGATCATGCTGGTCATCGTCATCGTCATGCTGCTCTCTCTCGTCGCCCTCGTCAGCTACTCCCGCTGGATCAAACGGGCAGATTCGCTCGCCTGCATGCAGCGCCTCCGGAACCTTGGAGCCGCCCTCAACAACTACATCGTGGATAAACACGAATGGCCCCAGGAACCCGGAGCCGACGACGACGAATCCGATGTCAGCGAAGACCAGCTCTGGGAATGGTGGATGCAGACCATGAAACCCTACGGCATGGACCGCAATTCATGGTTCTGCCCCGCAGAACTCCGCATGGAACGAAAACAGAAAGGCGAACGCCAGGAGGAAATGGGCATCACGGCCGGTCTCAAGGACCCCAGCTACATCCCGGATCAGATCCCTGCCGGCGAATACGAACCCTTCCGCTACCCCAATCAGCCATGGGCCGTGGAACGCTCGGACTTCCACGGCGACGGACAAAGCAAACTCATGCCCGGCGGCGAACGCATCGAAAAGGAAGTCAACTTCGGGGCCATGCGTCCCTGAAACGAAAGTCTCCCGCTGCCATGGACCCTCTGGCCAGCACCGCCGCCTCCCTCGGCATCCCGGGCATCCAGCGCCACATCTTCCTCTGCGCAGACCAGTCCGACCCCAAATGCTGCCCCCGCGAGGCATCCCTCGCCTCGTGGGAATTCCTCAAGAAACGACTCGCGGAACTGAAACTGAGCGGCGGATCCGCCCCCTCGGTCTTCCGCACCAAGGCCAATTGCCTGCGCCTCTGCTCGCAGGGCCCCATCGCCGTGGTCTACCCCGACGGCACATGGTACCATAGCTGCTCCCCAGCTGTCCTCGAACGCATCCTGACCGAACACCTCATCGGCGGAATTCCCGTCAACGACTACCTCGTCGCCACGCACCCACTCCCGCCCCCCGACGGATCCCGCC
>CAZSDE010000368.1:2271-4391 GCA_964605435.1 uncultured Akkermansia sp. | reverse complement strand
GGCGAATGGCTGGCATGGGACGGGGTGGGCAAATTCTGGGCGCAGGTGCTGCGGTCCATTCTGCGGCGCAATGATGCCGAAGGAATGGAAGTCCGGACGGCCATTGATGGTTCGCAGTGGAACCTGGAAATCCTCCGCCGCGATCCCGACGGCATGCCCGTCAATGGCGTCACATGGGATGCCATGGCGGTCGACGAAAACAGCCGGGAATTCCCCGTCGCCGTCGCAGAACGAGGCCTCGGGCGCTACTTGGCCCGTGTTCCCCTCGAATCGCATGGCAAACTCACCCTGCGTCTGCGCGACAAGGAGAGCAACAAGCTCAAGGTTCTCCACTACAACCGCCCTTCCCCGCCGGAGTACCGCCTGAGCCGCGAAGTCCCGCCGGCCCTCGCGTCGTCTCCCGCCTTCGCACCCGCCACGGTCCGCGAGAATCTCCAACCGGCCCGCACGCGGCAGGGACTGGAATCATGGTGCTCGCTGCTGGCCCTCGCGTCGGCTCTGGGCAGCGTCGTCCTGCGGCGGGTTTGATTTTCTGTCCTGCTCAGCGCATCAGGAAGGAACGCAGGGCATCCCATTCTTCCGCGGCGGCCCTTGCATCCCGCACCGTCATGAGGATTTCGTCGAAGAGGTTGCCCTTCACCCGCATGCGGAGCCGATAGAGTTCGTTCGTCACTTCAGCCACCTCCACACCGAGTTCCTTGGCGATTTCCTTGTGGCGGCGGGCTGGACCGGAACCATCGAGCAATGGCCGCAGCGCATCGAAGACTGGTCCCTTGCCACGCTGACGGCAGTAGTCCTCGGTCCGGCGGATCGCCCGCTCGATAAGTTCCACCGCCCAGAGCCAGTCAAAGAGGACATCAGGGGAGCCTGTGTCCGGGTTACCGCGGCGCTGTCATTCTCGCGGAACGGGACATGCTGCACCCGCCCACCTGTCCGCACGGTCCGGTGGCGCCGCCGTTCATTCAGGGAAAACCGTGTGAGGGCCACGCAGAGCAGCCCACGCAGACTTCCCCTCGCGCGGTCGGCCCGGTCCACAAGGAGGCCTCTGATGACATGCCTCCGGAAGAAGCCGTGACAGAGGTCCTCGGCGTCGTGATGCGGAAAGCGGGCTTGCAGCCAGCCGAGTATGGGCTTGCGGTAGTTCTCGCAGAAGAATTCCACGCCCTGCCCGGCCTCGCGCGCGCGCTCAAGAAGAGTCCATCTGGTTTCTGCGGAAAAAGGGTTGGGCTCCATGGCAGATCCGGGACGCCAGCCGGAATGGCAAACCTCCCTGCCATTTTCATTACCCGGATTCCTTGAAATCTCGCAGAAAAACACCGCTTTGCGTTGCCGGAGCGGCCTTGCCGGGGATGAAACCGTGCCCGTGAAGCGCGGCAGTTCCGTCAGCGGCGCAGGAGGGCGCGCACCGTTTCCCATTCCTCGTCCACCGATCCGCCGCTGCGCACCGTTTCCACCACCAGACGGTATAGGCAAAGTCCGATCCGTTTGCGTAGCCGGAAGAGGGCCTGGGTGACATGACGGGGCTCCAGTCCCAGTTCATTGGCAAGTTCCCGGTGCGATCGTTCCGGACCGGTCCCGTCGAGCATCGGCCGCAGGGCCTGGAACAGCGGGAGCCTGCCGCGCTGCTCGCTGTGCTTCTCAACCTCGGCGAGGGCCCGTTCGAGGAGTTCCGCCACCCAGATGCGGTCAAACAGTTCCTCCGCAGAAATGGCGTCACCGTCTGGCAGGCGGTCACCCGCGCCACCCGCCGGAACCGAATCAATGCCACCTCCCAGCCGCGCACGCCGCAGGCGTCGCCAGTACCTCCCCGCAAAACGCTGCAGCGACACCCGGAGCAACCCGCGCAGGCTGCCGCGATCCCGGTCCGCCCGGTCCACCAGCCGCCCTCTCAGCACGACCCGGTCAAAGAATTCCTGGCAGGCATCTTCCCCCTCATGATGACCGAACCTGGAACGGAACCAGGACAGCACCGCGCAGCGGTAGTTTTCGCAGAGCCACTGGTCGCCACGGCCGCAGGTCCGCTCGTTCTCCAGTTGGGTCCAGTGCGTCGTCCCGAAAATTGGTGTGTCGTTCATGATTTTCCGCTGGCCGATCACATCATGCCACCGGCCCTTTCCATG
>CAZSDE010000368.1:0-2261 GCA_964605435.1 uncultured Akkermansia sp. | reverse complement strand
CCTGACGTGACCAAGAAGCGTCACCTGGCCAACAATCCCGGACTTTTACTGCGATATTCCCGCGGTTCCCCGCAATTCCCTGGAGAATCCCATGCCGGCTGAGCGGGGGTTGTGCCGCGCCGGGAGCATTTCCCGGCAGGCAAGTCCATGCCAACTCCGCTTTCCACAAGCAGCCTGCGGAAGCGATTTCTCCTCCACGCAGACCATGTGCATCCTATTCAAGACTCTCATGACAGCCACTGCCCGGATGGCTGCCCCACGGCAAAACCCGGCATCCCGGGAAATCATCTTCCGCTCCGCGCTCCACCGCCGCCGCCTCCGTGTCAGGTCCGGCTCACGGGTGGGCGGGTGACCGCTCCCGGGGGAATCCCGGAGGCCGTGGGGCAGGCCATTGCGGCGGGCCATGTTCTCCAGACGAAATCCTACAAGTACGGGGGAGGGCGGGACACCCTTGAGGACAGCGGCTACGACTGTTCCGGGGCGGTTTCCTCTGTGCTCATCAAGGCGGGCCTGCTGGATGCACCGCTGACCTCGGCGGCCTTTCAGACGGATGGCGAGCCGGGGCCGGGCCGCTGGATCACGATTCACGCGAAGGCAGGGCATGTCTTCATGACCATCTGCGGAGTGCGGCTCGACACGGGCACCGCGGTGGGCGCGGAGCTTCCGGACCGGGCTGGAGCAGTCAGCCAAGGCCCACCGCGGGGCAAAGCATTGGAAATGACTGAGTACGATAGTATTTTCTGCTTATCTGACTTGAGTTCAGCGGGGCTTCCCTTGCTGATGGCATTTCGATGGCATCGGTAGCATTGGATTTTTGAAATGGTGCTTGTCATGCGGGAGGGCAATCTGATTTTATGAGTGAAGGTATGTGATAGTAATATTATGGACGTTCGTGGACCTGATCATTTCTGCGGGCGCATTCCGGAGCCGGAGGGCTATGTCATTCACACGTACATCAGCAGGGGTCGTCGGGGGTGGTCTGGCGGGGGGGGCAGGAGGGCACGCTGCGGGAGGTGGCGGTAAAGTATCTGGCACCGCTGCAGCAGCAGGGGCTGGCGATGTACCGGTTTGCGCGGGAGGTGGAGATTGCGGCGATGCTGGAGCATCCGAATCTGGTGCGGGTGTATGGCTGCGGGGAGAGCGCGGATGGGCCGTGGCTGGCGATGGAATATGTGGATGGGCCGACGCTGGAGCGCTGGGTGCGGGAGGGCGGGGCGGATCTGCAGAGGAGGGTGGAGGTATTCCGTGGGATCTGTGCGGGGGTGCGGCATGCGCATCAGGCTGGGGTGATCCACCGGGATCTGAAGCCAGGGAATGTCTTCATGACGTCGGTGGGGGAGCCGAATGTGGGGGATTTCGGGCTGGCGTGCCGTCCGGACCGGAGCATGGACGATCTGACGCTGACGCGGACCGGGGAAGTCTTCGGGTCGCTGGCGTGGATGGCTCCGAAGCAGGCGGCGGGGGAATGGCAGCGGGTGGATGCTCTTTCCGACGTGCATGCGCTGGGGGCGATCCTGTTTTTTCTGGTGGCTGGGGAACCGGTGTTTACGCCGGAGATGCCGGTAGCGGCGCAGTGGGCGGCGGCGCGGGCGGGCGAGCGGCCATCCCTGCGGGACCGGGTACCGTCGGTGGCGCGGGATCTGTCGGCGGTGGCGGACCGCTGCATGCATCGGGAGAAGAGCCAGCGGTATGGCAGTGTGGCAGAGCTGGAGGAGGACATCCGGCGGTGGCTGGCCGGGGAGCCGGTGCTGGCGAGGCGGGGAGCGGGCCTGTACTGGCTGGGCAAGAAGGTGAGGAAGCACTGAGTGCCGGCGGGGGCGGCATCCATTCTGCCGGCGGGGGCGGCGGGGTTGGCGATCGAGCGGACGAGGATGCTGGCAGAGCGGGAACAGGCAGCGCAGCGGGCTCTGATCGGGGTGCACGAGGAACTCTCGCTGTTTGTCGTTCAGGAACGGCGGCGGCATGAAGCCAACGGTCAACCGGAGCAGGCCCAGGCGTTTGAGGAACGGGTGGCGCAGTTCCGATGGAGTTTCGATGTGGCGACGGCACGATATGACCCGCGGCGGTCGCAGGGCCGGGCAGCACTGTCGCGGGCGGTCGATGCGAGACAGCAGGGAAAAGATTCGGTGGCAGCGCAGGCGTTCTCCGAAGCGATGGCGCGGCTGCAGCCCCTTGTGGCGCAGCATCCGCAAGTGACGGTTTTCCGGGAAGAACTGGGGCAGGCCATGGCTGGTCTGGCGGTGGCTCAGAACCGGCTTGAG
>CAZSDE010000367.1:0-4418 GCA_964605435.1 uncultured Akkermansia sp. | reverse complement strand
GACAGCCTTGTCGATCTGTGGCAGTCCGACGATGGCCCGGTGCTTTCCCGGTGGATCCTTAGCCTGGTAGAGACGCCGGAAGACTTCGCGCCGCAGAATGTCGTCGACGAGCGTGCTTTTGCCGCTCCCACTGACTCCCGTGACGGCCACGAGGCAGCCCACCGGAAAGGAAACATCGATGTCCTTGAGATTATTGGCCGATGCTCCCTGCACGGTGATCCAGCCATTCTCGAGGACATCGCTGCGCGCCGCCGAAACCGGCGGAGGCACGACCCGGCGCGCCGGCACCGCAATCTTCGCTGCGCCCGTCAGAAACCGCCCGGTCACGGACGACTCCGACGCCTTGATCTGTGCCACGGTACCGCAGGCAATCAGTTCGCCGCCGCGCGGGCCCGCTCCAGGACCGAGGTCAATGACCCAGTCGGCTGCGGCAATGGTGTCTTCATCGTGCTCGACGACGACCACGGTATTGCCGAGGTCGCGCAGTTCCCGCAGCGTGGCGAGGAGTCGGTCGTTGTCGCGCTGATGCAGCCCGATGCTCGGTTCGTCGAGCACATAGAGCACGCCGCTGAGCCTTGAACCAAGCTGGCTCGCCAGCCGGATGCGCTGTGCTTCTCCGCCGCTGAGACTTCCGTATTCCCGCGCCAGCGTGAGGTAGCCGAGCCCGACATCGTCGAGAAAGCGCAGGCGTGCTTCCAGTTCGCGCAGGACTTCGGGCACGATCGCCCGCTGCTGCGGACTGAGCACGAGTTCCCGCAGCACCTGCCGCGCCGCACTGACGGTCAGTCCGGTGAATTCATCGATGGCCAGTTCGCGTTCCGCCGCGCCGGATCCGCTGCGCAGGGTCACGGCGAGAAATTCCGGACGGAGCCTCCGCCCGCCGCAGGCTTGACAGGGGGCCGGATTCATGAACCTCCGGATGGTCTGCTTCACGAATTCACTCTCGCTTTCGAGCAGCAGCCGCGCGGCTTCCGCAGCCAGTCCCTCGAATGGTTTGGCCACCACCCGCGTGGTGGCACTCTTCGCCAGATCCATCTTCACTGCCGTCTTCCCGGTTCCCTTGATGAGGGCGTCGCGGAAGGCAGCAGGCAATTCCCCGTAAGGCACGTCCGGCGCAGCCCCGAAATGTGACGCCAGAGCGGCAATCTTCCGGTCGTGCACAGCCTTCAGCTTCGGATTCCGGCTCCACCACGTCTTCACCGCGCCTTCCTCCAGCGTCTTCTCCCGGTCGGGCACAATGAGATCGGGATCACACCAGAGCTGCGTCCCCAGTCCCTCGCAGACCGGACAGGCCCCCGCATGACTATTGAACGAAAAATGCTTCGGCGTAAGCGGCGGCATGCGGAAGCCAGTCTCGGGATTCGCATAGAGAGTCGTATACACCTTCTCCCGCCAGCCCCCGTCTTCACCAATCAGCACGAGTACGCGGCTGGCCGAGCCGCTCCAGCGCAAGGCCACCGGCAGACTGTCCATGAGGCGGACACGCGCATCGGGACGCACCACCAGCCGGTCGACCACCAGTTCCACCGCGCCTCCCTCGGGAACCGCGGGCTGATCCTCGAGATCATGAACTTCCCCGGCCACCCGCACCCGCACGAATCCCTGACGCGCGAGTTTTTCATACAGTTTCTTTGGCTGCAGCGACTCGCTCGGCGGCAAGGGAGCGAGCACCATGATCCTCGTGCCCTCGGGCAATGCCAGCAGTTCTTCGGCAATCTCGGGCGTCGTGTAGCGGTGAATCGGTTCACCGGTCACGGGATCGTGCGGCTGACCGCACGTCGCATAAAGCACCCGAAGATAATCATAGATTTCCGTGACGGTCGCAATGGTGCTGCGCGGATTGGAAACCGCCGCATGCTGCCCGATCGCAATGGCGGGCGACAATCCCTCGATCTGATCGACCTCAGGCTTCTCGAGCCTGCCCAGAAACTGCTGCGCATGAGCACTGAGACTCTCCACGTACCGCCGCTGGCCCTCCGCATAGAGCGTATCAAAGGCGAGCGACGACTTCCCGCTGCCACTCACGCCGGTGATCACGGTCAGACTGCCTTTCGGCAGTTCCACTGTAAGATTCTTCAGATTGTGCTGTCGGGCTCCGGTGATCCGGATCGTCTGCGCGTCGGCCATGGAAGATGGGATGAAATTCAGAGAACTCCGGATCTGTCCCGATTCCGCCGGGCCCCGCAACGCCGGACTTCCCGCGCCCCACAATCGCTTGCCTCCCGCGGATGCCAGCGCTTCTGGAATCATTCATGCGGGTCCTCCTCCAGCGCGTCCTTTCCGCTTCGGTCACGATCAATTCCGAACTCCATGCCTCGATCGGCCCGGGTCTCCTCCTGCTCGTGGGCATCGAACACGATGACGGCCCGGACGATTCCCTCTGGCTCGCAGCCAAGATCGCAAAACTCCGCATCTTCGCGGACGACGACGGCCTCATGAACCGTTCGGTCACGGAAACCGGTGGCGATCTCCTCGCGGTCAGCCAATTCACACTCCATGCCGCCGTCCGGAAGGGCAATCGTCCGTCGTTCATCCGCGCCGCGCGGCCGGAAACTGCTCTGCCGCTCTTTGCGCAATTCTGCGCGGACCTCTCGCGCGAATGCAGTCACCCGGTCGCCACGGGGGTCTTCGGCGCAGACATGAAGGTCGCCCTCGTCAACGATGGCCCGGTCACCATCTGGATCGATTCCCGCAGCCGCGAATGAACCTGCGCCCATGAAGAAGAAACCGTCGCCTGCCTTCCGCGAGGACATTGTCTACGATGACGACGCGGGGCCCTCGCGCTTCCGCCGCCGCCCCGCGGACGATTGCGGCGACGATGAGGCGGAAGCTTCGCCACGCCTTGCCCTGCCGGCTCGCACGGCCCGCGAAATCGAGGACCGCAAGGCCGCCGGGGAACGACTCGATCCCATCGCGCCGGGACACGCTCGCAATCTCGCCACTTCGTTCTGGGGCCAGGCATGGAACCGCTACCTCATGGAATGTGCGGACTACGCCAGCCGACTTCCCCGCGGCCGTGCTCTCCTCCGCGCCGGCCGCGTCCTCGGCTTCCAGCTGGCCACCGGTTCCCTCCGGGCATCCGTCGCCGGCCTCCGGCTCTACGATGTCGCCATCACGGTAAATCCCATCGACGAGGAAGCCGCCGCCGCCCTCGCCCTCCGCCTCAAATCACACATCGGCAGTGTCGTCGACCTCCTTGCCGGAAAACTGAACGACGAGGTCATGCGCATGGTCGCGGACCCGCACCACGGTCTCTTCCCCGCCCCGTCGGACATTCGCTTCCATTGTTCCTGCCCGGACGACGCCAGCCTCTGCGAACATGCAGCCGCCACGCTCTACGCAGCCGGTTGCCACTTCGATGAACAACCAGCCGACCTCTTCCGGCTCCGCGGCCTCCAGCCGGAAACGCTCGTCGCCTCGGACCACCTCCCGGATGTGATCGCTTCCCTCACGGACGCGTCAGCGGCCGACGGTCCCACGCTCGACCCGGCGGGCCTTGGCGACCTCTTCGGAATCCAGCTCGGTTCCCCACCCACGGATCCCCGGCCCTGACGAAGCGACGGCCCGGCCGGGCCGGAACTTTGCCTTGCGGGTTCCTCCGCATCCCGGTACCGATCCGTTGTGTCAGATACCATTGAAACGCCTATCGCCCCGGAAGCTCCGGTGCCCACCTTCTCCGAACTCGGCCTCTCCGAAACTGTCCTTCAGGGCGTCCACGACGCCGGATACAACCGCCCCACGCCCATCCAGGCGCAGGCCATCCCGGTCATCCTGAGCGGACGCGATGTCATCGGCTCGTCCCAGACAGGATCCGGAAAAACCGCGGCCTTCGCCCTCCCCATCCTCAGCCGTCTCGCCGCGCCGGGCAAGATCCGCTGCCTCATCCTCGAACCAGTCCGCGAACTCGCCGCCCAGGTCGAAGAACAATTCAAGAAATACGGCGGCCACACGGGCCTCCGCAGTCTCCTCGTGCACGGCGGCGTCGGCTACGGAGCCCAGCGCGAAGGCCTCCAGAAGGGCGTCGATATCCTCATCGCCACCCCCGGCCGCCTGCTCGACCACATGCAGCAGGGCACCATCCGCCTCAACGATATCGAAATCCTCGTGCTCGATGAAGTCGACCGCATGCTCGACATGGGCTTCCTGCCGGACGTCCGCCGCATCGTCTCGAAGTGCCCGGAAAAACGCCAGACGCTCTTCTTCTCGGCGACCATCCCGGCCGAAATCGCCTCACTGGCCGGCTGGGCCCTCCGCGACCCGTTCAAAATCGAAATCGGCCGCCCACGCACGGCCGCCAGCACAATCTCCCATTACTTCTACCCGGTAAACCGGCTCCAGCGCGAGGACCTTCTCCTCGCCCTGCTCAAGGAAACGGAATTCAAAAGCGTCATGGTCTTCACCCGCACGAAGGCAGACGC
>CAZSDE010000366.1:0-4425 GCA_964605435.1 uncultured Akkermansia sp. | reverse complement strand
CTCGCCTCCCCCCGCTTCTGCTACCTCCAGCGCCCCGCCCGCCCGGATCAGCACCAGATCGCTTCCCAGCTCAGCTACTTCCTCTGGTCGTCCATGCCGGATGACGAACTGCGCGGGCTCGCCGCCGCGGAACGGCTATCCGACCCCGCGGTGCGCCGCGCTCAGGTGGAACGCATGCTGCACGACCCGCGCGCCGCGTCGTTCATCCGCCGCTTCCCGGAACGCTGGCTGCGGCTCGACCGGCTCGGATCCATGCCGCCCCCGGGCGGATTCTACTTCCACCGCCAGATGGAGGAACAGCTCCGCCGGCAGATCGATGCCTATTTCGCCGACCTCGTGCAGCGCAACGGTCCGGTGCGCGACCTCGTCGACTCGGATTATACCTACCTGAACGAACGCACTGCCCAGTGGATCTACCATCGCGAGGACGTCTGGGGCGACGCGTTCCGGCGCGTGCCGGCACGCCCACCCCACGGTGGTGGGATCCTCACCATGCCCGCTCTCATGACGGCCACGGCCAATGGCGTCGATACCTCGCCAGTGGTGCGCGGCGTCTGGATGCTCGAAAGCGTTCTCGGCCTGCCTCCCAATCCACCACCTCCCAACATCGAACCACTCTCGCCGGACCTCCGCGGTGCCCGCACCATCCGCGAACAACTGGAAGCCCACCGCGCCCAGGCGTCCTGCCAGACCTGCCACCGGAAAATCGATCCCCTCGGCTTCGCCTTCGAAAACTTCGACGAACTCGGACTGTGGCGCACGCACTACCGCGGAGGCGACCAGCCAAAACCCATCGATCCGACTTCGGTCCTCTCGGATGGACGCCCCATCGCAGACCTCGCAGCCATGAAGCAGTACCTCCTGAGCGAAGAGGAACAGATCGCCCGCCGCCTCACCATGAGCCTGCTCACCTACGCCGCTGGACGCCAACTCACCCCGAGGGACCGGGGCGAAACCGAACGCATCCTCCGCGCCGTCCAGCCGACCGGTTACCGCCTGCGCGACCTCATACACGAGGTGGCCGCGAGCCGGATCGTGATCGGCATTCCCTGACCGCAGCCCTCCGGATATGCGTGGTCCCGGCTCCGCGCTCAGTCCATTGCCCAGCCCAGTCCCGCTGTCATCGTGAGGTGCACCGCTCCATTCCTGCCTGCCATGAAATTCCTTCCGCCGATCTTCTTGCTGCTGCTGACGATGCTGCCGCTTCCGGCCGATCCACCGGCAGCCACGGATGTCTTTCCCGCAGGCCTGAACGGCATCCGCCGCTACCGGATTCCGGGGACCGTGGTCACAGCCAAGGGTACCGTCCTCGCCTACGCGGAAGCACGCCGGAACAGCAGCGCAGACTGGGGCGAAATCGAGATTCACCTGCGCCGCTCCACCGACGGAGGCCGCACATGGCTGCCCCCGCAGCACATCGCTCACCACGGCGAACGCATCGGCGGCCATCCCCATCAGACAGAAGGCGGGGAACCGGAACAGACGGTCAACAATCCAGTCGCCATCACAGACCGCACCACCGGTGCCATCGAGTTCCTCTACTGCCTCAACTACGCCCGCTGCTTCTCCATGCGCAGCACAGACGACGGCCTCACATGGAGCCAGCCCACGGAAATCACGGCCTGCTTCGAACCGTTCCGGAAGCAATACGACTGGAAGGTCATCGCCTCAGGCCCCGGCCACGGCATCCAGCTCGCCTCCGGTCGCCTCGTGGTCCCCATCTGGCTCGCCTACGGAAAACCCGGGGCCCATGCCCCCTCCGCCTGCGGCACCATCTTCAGCGACGACCACGGACGGACATGGAAGGCCGGCGACATCGCCGTCCCGGACCGCGCTCCCTTCCGCCATCCCAACGAATCGGCAGTGGCTGCCCTGCCGGATGGCCGCGTCGCCTTCCTCGCCCGCAGCCCGTCTCTTCCCAACCGGAAGATCCTGACCATCAGCCCGGACGGAGCCACCGGATGGTCGGAACCACGCTTCGTCGACGCACTCTGGGAACCCGTCTGCATGGCGGGCCTCACCGCCCACCCGGACGGAACTCTCTACTTCAGCTGCCCGCGCACGGTCGGCCGCGACAAGGATGGCAAGGAACTACCCGGTGGCCGCGGCCGCCGCGAAAACCTCTCCCTCCAGTTCAGCCGCGACGGCGGCTCCACATGGTCGGAACCGAAAACCATCGACCCCGGACCCAGCGCCTACTCGGATCTCACGGTCCTCCCCGGCGGCGACCTCTTCTGCCTCTTCGAATCCGGCGATCACATCCGCGCCACCCGCTTCCCGACCACATGGGCCAGCCCTCAGAGGTGAAGCGCGCATTCAATTTCTCCCTTTGGCATCTTCAGGCACTGGTTCGGCCCGATCTTCTGTCCTGCGCCGCCAGCCTGCCGCCATGGGTGAAAACCATGGTCCCGGAAACCAAGGGCATTCCACTCGAGGAGATCGCCCGGAAACTCGGATCCACACGGCTTCCAGAGGAATCCTCCCCCGCTCAATCCGGCAGAACGAGCCCAAGTTCCGCCGCTGTCACCGGAACCGCCGGCACCGGATCGACCGGCATGCTGAAATGCCACCACTCGGCATCGAGCGTACGGAACCCAGCCGACCGCATCGCTCCCTGCAGCAGGCGCAGCCGCGCCGCCACCGCAGCATCGTCCCCCACATAGTCCGCCGCGGCCGCCCCGCTGAAGTCGTCGAAGTCCGATGGCATGGCCACGGGCCGGCCCGCGGCATCGCAGAGCGTTACGTCCACTGCCCGGCCATAGCAATGCCAGCTCCAGCGTCCATTACGCCCGGGCTCCGCCGCAAAACGTGGATCGCGGATCCGGTCCCACAGAAGCTGCGACGCCTCCGCCGGACGCCACGCATCCCAAACCAGCAGATCATAGCCGCCCGCCAGCACCGCCGACCGCGCCCGGCCCAGCGCCGCCGCCACATCTTCCTGCAGCAGCACGGGCATCCCTTCCGGATACAGCGGAGACCCCGAAAAATTGTCGGCCCGGCCATACCGCAGATCACTCCGCAATCCCGGCACCGCCCCGCTCAGCAGCACCAGCCCATGAGCCCGCGCCCGCCGCACCACTTCTTCCATCGCCGGAACCGGAACCTTCATGGACCTTCCAAAGCACGCCCTGCCGGATACATCAAGCCGTCCGCATTTTCCAGACCGGGCAGATTCCTGTGTCCCCTCCCGCTCCCGGCGACAATTATACCGTGATGACAGAGGATTTGTCCGATCCGGATCTCCTGGCTGCCGCCAAAACCGGAAGCCTCGGAGCCTATGGCGAACTGGTGGCCCGCCACCAGGACGGCGTGCGGGCATTTCTGGCAATCCGGCTGAGCAATCCTCACGAGGCCGAAGATCTCGCTCAGGAAGCCTTTGTGACCGCATTCCGGAGGCTGCGCGAGTTCCACGAAGGCCAGGCCTTTGCTCCATGGGTCCGCGGCATCGCCTTCAATCTCCTGCGCAATCACCTGCGCAAACACCGCCCGCTCGCCGCAGGAAATGCCAATGACCTCGCCGCCCTCGCTGACGCCCGCTTCGCCGAACGATTCACTCCCGTCCAGGAATCCCGTCTGCTCGCCGCCCTCGAACGCTGCCTCCAGAAACTCAATGACAGCGACCGCACCCTGCTGCACCGCCGCTATCACGACGAAGCCAGCGTCGCCGAAATTGCCAAAGCGGGCGGCCGCGGCCAGAGCGCCGTCACCATGCAGCTCTTCCGGCTCCGCCAGGCCCTCGCAGCCTGCATCCAATCTCAAATGGAATCATCCGCATGAAGGAACGCCAGATCGAAGAACTCATGGCACGATTGCTGGCGGAGGAAACTCTCTCGCCCGCTGAACTGGAGGCGCTGCAGGCAGCCCTGACCAGCGCCTCGTCAGCCAGTGCTGCTGACCAGCTGCTCCTCGACCGCCTCCTGCGGCATCACTTCATCAATGCCGGGCGCGCAGGGTTCACGGCTGAGGTACTGGCCCGACTCCATCCCGCCACCACGAAGGAATCGCTGCGCCGCCGTGTCGTCCGCCACCTCGCATGGCGGCGCTGGGGCCTGCCGGCGGCGGCGGCCGCCCTCGCCCTCGCCCTGCTCGCAGGGCAACTGCTCCCGCGCAAGGCGGACGCCACGATCGTGGCCGGAGCCAGTGCGGGGTGGCCTCGCGGGGCCGGACGCCCGAACGGTGCCGCCCTGCACCGCGGCGATCACCTCCTGCTGGAAAGCGGGTTTGTCTCGCTGCGCTTTGCCCGCGGTGCCGAGGTCGTCCTCGAAGGAGCTGCGGATCTCGAAATCGCCGGCGGCAACAGCGCCGTGCTGCACCATGGCAGTGCCGTGGTCCGCGTCCCGGAAAGTGCCCACGGATTCACCATCACAGGATCACAGGGCCGCGTCGTCGACCTCGGCACCGAATTCGCCGTCAAAGCGGACGCCG
>CAZSDE010000365.1:0-4427 GCA_964605435.1 uncultured Akkermansia sp. | reverse complement strand
GCTTCCTCGGAAAGGAAGGCCATGGATCACTTGAAGAAGCCGATTTCGTCTTCGCTGTCAGCGACGGCATGGGCGGTGCCAAAAGCGGGGAATTCGCCAGCCGCATCGCCGTCGACAAAATCACCAGGCTCCTCCCGCGCAGCTTCCACCAGCGCGCCCGCGGACTCCCCACCGGCTTCTCCGACATCCTCGAAACCCTCATGCACGCCATCCACGAGGAAATGACGTCGCTCGGCCGGATCTACGAGGAATGCCAGGGCATGGGTGCCACCCTCACGCTCGGCTGGTTCGTGCCCGGCTGGCTCTATTACGCTCACATTGGCGACAGCCGCCTCTACCACCTGCCCGCCAACGGCGGCATCCGCCAGATCACCCGCGACGATTCCCACGTCGGCTGGCTCCGCAGCACCGGCAAAATCAACGAACGCGAAGCCCGCACGCACCCACGCAAGAATGTCCTCAGCCGCGCCCTCGGCGGCGGTCACCAGTTCGCCGAATCCCAGGTAGGTGCCGTCAACTGCGAACCAGGCGACCTCTTCCTCTTCTGCACAGACGGGGTCATCGATGGCCTCTGGGACCGCGCCCTGCTCGATTCCCTGCGCGAACCCGATGCCGCCGCCGCCCAGCAGCCACCCGCCAACCGCATCGTCGCTTCCGCCATCGCTGAAAGCGGTCGCGACAACACCACCGCCGTCGTCATCGGAATCAACTGACGGATTCCCCCGCACCATCCGTATTCCCCTTTCCATCTCGCCTTCGCGATTTCCTTCCCGATTTTCCGCATCCCACTCATCCCATGAGCTTTCCCATCCGCAGCCCCCGTGAACTGACAGGTGGCATCTGCCTGCTCGCCCGCATCATCGATAAAATCCGCCTTGAGGCAGCTGGACAACTTCCGTCTGGCTACCACGTCGGCGTCATTCCGGGGAAACGCACCTTCGATGACCGTCTCTGCTGCTTCCTCGGCGTTTCGTGGGACGACCTGCGCGCACGCGTCCTCGCCGGCGGCAGCGACGCGGAAATCCTCGATTGGTGCCTCGCAAATGGCCGACGGCCGGACGCAGAACAAATCGAGGTCTGGAATACGTTCATGGAAAAGCGTGGCTGGCGCGATCCGGCCTCGGCTGGCCTGCATCAGAACAAATCGGATGCCGGCTTGGCCGACCGCGATGACCTCCAGACATTCTTTGATCTCTTCGATGTCGAGGAAGGACGGCGACCATGAGTTCGGCCCGGCAGGACATTCTTGGCGGAATCCGGCGCGCCCTTGCCGTTCCGGCCCCGCGGCCCGGACACAATCCCGGCCACCATTCGGCACCACTCAAGGCGGCTGAGGAAGCCCGCAGCGTCCTCCCGCCGGTCGGTCCGGAACCCAGTGACTGGCTCGCTCTCTTCCGCAGCAATGCCGCGGATCTGCACGCCGAATTCCACGAACTCGACGGAACCGCCGCCGCCGGAAAATTCATCGCCGCGCTCGCCCGCGACGAAGGCTGGGAACGCATCGCCTCGCACCACAGTGAACTCTGCGACGCCGCCCTCGCCGCCTTCCCCCTCCCCATCCAGTGGGCCGAAGAAGCCGCCGGCGCTTCGTTCGAACCCTGCGCAGCCGGGGTCACCGCCTGCGATTTCCTCGTTGCTCAGACCGGCTCGGTCGTCGTCACCAGCCGCAGCGCCGGCGGCCGCGCTCTCTCGGTCCTCCCCCCACACCACATCGTCATCGCCCGCCGAAACCAACTCGTCCCGGACCTCCCCGCCGCCATGGACGCCCTCGCCGCCCACTACGGCAACCAATGGCCCAGCATGACCGGATTCATCACAGGACCCAGCCGCACCGGGGATATCGAACGCATCCTCGTCCTCGGTGCCCACGGCCCGAAACGGCTCACCATCCTCATGGTCTGATCCAAGGCCGCGCAGGGCGGCCCAACCCGGCCCCGCTCAGCGCTCCACGGGCGCAAAGACAAGGCAGACCGGTCGCCCAAAAGCCACTTTCACAGGATTCCCCTGCGGCGTCAGCTGGCCCGATTCCGCATCGATCCGGAAAACCTGCACGCTCTTCGATTCCTGGTGCGCGGCCAGCAGCCACTTGCCATCAGGCGACAGGGTGAAATTCCGGGGCACCGCCCCGCCACACGGTGTCGTGCCCACAAAACTGACCGCCGTGCCCTCGGCCTTGAAGACCGCTATGCTATCGTGCCCGCGATTCGACGCAAATACCCAGCGGCCATTCGGGTGCACCATGATCTCGGCTGTCGAATTCCCGGGATGATCGCCCTCAAGGGTCCGCACGGGCTTCCCGGCGGAAAGGGTCGCCGCACCAGCATCCCACACCATCGGAGTCACCGTGCAGTCCATCTCGTTCAGACAATAAAACATCTTTCCATCAGGCGAAAACGCCCCATGCCGCGGCCCCGCCCCGGGGTTGATTACCCCGGCACTCACCGGCTGGGGCACCAAGGCCGATCCCGCCGCATCCACCGCATACACATACACCCGGTCAGTCCCCAGATCGTTCACGAGCACATGCTTGCCATCCGGCGACAGCACCGCCCCATGCCCATGCGGCGATTCCTGCCGCGCCTTGTTCGGGCCACTCCCCTTGTGCTCGATGAACCCCGTCCGCTCCTTCAGCGATCCATCATCGGCCAGCGAAAACGTCGTGACGCTGCCGCCCCCGTAATTCGCCGTCACCAGCATCTTCGCCCCAGGCACCAGACAAAGATGACACGGCCCCTGCCCTCCCTTCTCCGATACCGCCATCCGGTTCAATTCCCGCAGCTTCCCATCCCCCTCCACCGCATACGCCGTCGCCCCACTCGGTCCCTCGTTCACCGCATACACCCGCTCCCCATCCCCAGATACCGCCAGAAACGACGGACTCGAACTCGCCACCGCCAACCCTCCCGACCGCAAGGCCGCACTCTCATCGTCAAAAATCATCAGCCCAACCCCCTCCTCAGTCGCCGACTTCTCCGTGTACGTCCCCACATAAATCCGCTGCTCAGCTCCTCCCGCCACCCCAGCCAGCAACACAGAAATCAACATCAGTCTCGTCTTCATATCCCCTCATCCTGCCCACCCCCTCTCCCCATGGCAAGCCAAACCACCCACGCATCCACCCATCCACCAAGCAACTTCACAAAAACGCCTGCCACGTTTCAAAACCCCTTTTCCAACCCCCAAGCACCCCCCCATTTCGCACAGCGAACTCAGCACATCGCAAATTCACGGACCGCGTAAGAACCGGACCGGAGACCGACCTCTCTCATTACTTTTTATGCGTAAAAAGATAGACGGAAATCCCTCACGGCAACCCGTCTGCAAAATTCTGAAATCGCGTAAAAACCCTAACCGACCCGCACGGCCCACCCCCCCTTCCAACCCAACCCACCCGGACCCACGCGCCGACACGGATCTGCCACCCCATTTTTTACGCGAAATCTGTGTTTTGTTATTGTAAATATCTGTCGGTCAAATGTTTGCATACTGTTTTTACTCGTTCCTCAGGTAATTCAGGAAACCCGAACATAAACAATACCACCAGAGACTGCCGAATTCGTTCCATGCGGTTATAATTACCATAGATTAGCACGATATATTCACATCTGATTTCGTGCTACTCCGTTTCATTGCAACGGTTTCAGAATGGTTTGCCTGGAAGGCGTTTTTTCTCCCTTTTCTGCCTCCCGAGGCTCCCTCAATCCAGGTTTTTACGCATTTTTTGACTTACGATTCCTTCGGAGGATGGGTGGAATCGTGAGGTGGGCTGGGGAGGAGGAAGAAGGCGAGGAGGCCGAGGATGGCGGCGAGGGTCCAGAGGGCGTTTGGCTGGAGGGAGAAGAGGGCGAGGCCGGACCATGCGCCGGTCATGTTGCCGGTGGCCCATGCGATGGAGGCCATGCCTGCGTAGCGACCGCGCATGTGGTCTGGGGAGAGGGATTGGACGCGGGCGGCGTGTCTGGGGAGGCTGAGCATTTCGCCGACGGTGAGAATGGTCATGCTGGCGAGGGCGAAGGGCATCCATGGTCCTGCCGCATTGACGGCGAGGCCGATTCCGATGAGGGCGAATCCGGCCCCGATGGCGCGGTTGGGATGCCAGAGGGAGGTGAGGGTGGCGAGGGGGATTTCGAGGGCGATGACGAGGAGGCCGTTGAGCGACTGGACGAGGCCGCAGTGCTTTTCGGAATAGCCACCGGACAGGAGGTGGAGGTTGAAGGAGGTACTGACCTGGCGGAAGAGGAACGAGGCGATCACGGTGGAGGCGAGGAGCCGGATCATCTGGGGCTGGGTGGCGAGCGATTGGAGGGCGGGCTTCCATGCGGTCTGGCTGCGTGGCTGGGGATTGCCACGGGGCAGGAAGAACCAGCTGAGCACAGCGAAGGCGGCGGAGGTGCAGGCGTCTGCCGTGAAGAGCCATTGGTAATGAT
>CAZSDE010000364.1:0-4478 GCA_964605435.1 uncultured Akkermansia sp. | reverse complement strand
CCTCCTCGATTACCTGCAGCAACTCGCCCGCGAACAGGCGCAGAAGAAACAGTAGCCGTCCCCGCCGTCGGCCTGCGGCAAGGTCCGGGAATTCAAGCCTGCCCGGAGGCGGGCGACCATTTCCGCAGCCTTGCCGCGGCGGCCGAGACGGCCCACGCGAGGCCGAACTGCATGCCTCCTGCGAGGGCAATGGCGGCGGAACTGGGGCAGTTGAGCCACGCCCCCAGATGGATGCCCGCCACGCAGGCGGTCACTCCGAAGACAGCCGCCCAGACATGCAGTTTCCGCATGCCATCGGCAAAGAACTGAGCGGTCGCCCCGGGCAGCACGAGCAGTGCGACCACGAGCAGGCCAACGCTCTCGAGCGCCACCACCACCACCACGGAAAGCAGGGCCATCAGTCCGTAATGGACCCAGCCGGACGGCAATCCGGCGGCCTTCGCAAAACCGGCATCGAATGAGGTCACGAGCAGCCAGCGCGACGCCGCCCAGAGCAGACCAAGTGTTCCCACCGCAAGCAGTGCCCCCACGGCGACGGGCACGGGCACGGCTCCCAACGATCCCCAGACCCAGCGGGTCGGCTCGGCCAGCGGCACGTATTCGAGTTCCCCGAAGAGCACGCAGTCGGCATCGAGATGAACTTTGCCCGCATAGCGGTTCACCAGAAACATCCCGAGCGCGAACAGGGTCGTGTAGGTAATGCCAGTCGCGGCGTCGCTCTTCAGACGGCTGCGCTGTGTGATGAACTCAATGAGCACCGTCGTGACCAGTCCGGCCACCATGGCCCCGGCCATCATGGGCACGGTCCCGAGATCGCGGAAAATCAGATAGGAAACCACAAGGCCAGGCAGGACGCTGTGACTGATGGCATCGCCCGCGAGAGCCATTCTCCGCAGCAGCAGGTAGTTGCCAAGGATGGCGCAGGGAAGAGCCAGCAGCACGGCCATGAGCAGCATCCACACGGTCGCATCAGCCCAGCGGCTCCATGGTTCCACGAAGACGGCCCGGAAATCGAAGGGCGGAATCACCAGCGATGCCAGCAGTTCATTCATGACGCGACGCAAGGCCCTCCATGGTGTCGTCTTCTCTGGGAATGCGCCGGCCATGCGGATCGGCGACCGGATGGCCGAGCACTCCCATCAGGTGCGCGATGTTTTCTTCAGCGAGCAGATGTTCCATTTCCTCGGCATCGTCATGCACATGGTCTTCGGCATAGCCAGCCCGGCGCGTCAGATAGAGTTCCCACAGCCGGTGATTCCGGACCACCCGCGAGGCATGGCGGAAGCCACGGCCGGTCAGCTTCCATGTGCCGGCAGAAAGCGATTCTGCGAGTCCGTGACGCGCCAGCGATTCCATCATGCCGCGGTCCTGTCCGGCGTCATCGGGAAGAAAGGCGGCCTCGCGGAAATCCCTGCGCTCGAGCAATCGGTAGACGGACTTGAGGGCGTCTTCGCGCTGAATCCGGCGGCGGTCGAGCAATCCACTCACGAACCTCCGCGCCATGCCGTAGCGCGGACTGAGCAGGAAGGCCCCCGCAAACATGATGCCCGCACAAAGCACCAGCGTTGGTCCCATCGCCATGCCGTCGCCCGCATAGGAAAGAAAGGCTCCGGCCAGCCCAGCCGCCATGCCGAAGATGGCCGCGAGCACAAGAACCCGGTGCAGCCGCCCGGAAAAGAGCCATGCGGTCGCCCCGGGAATCACCAGCAGCCCAGCCACAAGAATCACGCCGACCGCCTGCATCGAGACGACCACCGCAAGTGTGGTCAGGAACATCTGGAGCAGATGAAACCCACGCACGGGCAGCCCGGCCGACCGCCCGAACCCTGGATCAAAGGACATCAGCAGAAATCCCCGGTAGCCCAGCCCGACCGTCAGCAGAGTCGCCCCGGCGGCCACCGCCAGCATGACGGTTTCGCCCGCGTCAAGGGCTGCGGCCTGACCGTACAGAAAGCGGTCGATGCCTGCCTTGTTGCCGTCGGGCAGCAGCTTGATGAGCAGAATGCCGGCCGCAAAGAAAACGGTGAGCACGACACTCTGCGCGGCATCGGGCTTCAGTTTCGTGCCATTCATGATCCATCCGGCCACGAGGCTGCTGAGGATTCCAGTGACGAGGGCACCGGCGAGCAAAGCGACGGGATTCTTGGTCATGGTCCAGAGAAAGCCACCGGCAATGCCGGGCAGCACGGCATGCGAGAGCGTGTCGCCCAGCATGGTCATGCGCCGCGCAATGAGGAGTGTCCCGAGAACGCCGCAGTTCAGACCCAGCAGCAGAATGCCAGGCAGGGCGGCCCGCACGAGTCCATCCCTCAGGGTCAGAAAGGTGAGGGCGCGGTCGCGCGATTCCCCGCTGCACCCGGCAAGCAACAGCACCAGCGCCGCAAGGACAAGGGATCTGGTCAGCCGTCCGTTCATCATCGCGTCATGGGAGCCCGCGCGGCCTGCGCCCGCAGGGCCAGTTCGCTGAGCACAGTGAGGCGTCCGCCATACGTTTTCTGCAGCAGTTCCGTGGTGAAGACTTCGGGGGTCGGACCAGCTGCCACGAGCCTCAGATTGAGCAGGAGCATGAAATCGAAGTATTCGGGAGCCGTGGTGAGGTCGTGATGCACGGCAATGATGGTGGCTCCGCGCGACCGCAGATCCTGGAGCAGGGAGACAATGGCCCGTTCGGTGGCGGCATCGACGCCCGTGAAGGGTTCGTCCATGAAATACAGGTCGGCTTCCTGGGCGAGGGCACGCGCCAGAAAAACCCTCTGCTGCTGGCCACCGGACAACTGCGAGATGCGGCGGTCCGCAAATGGCAGCATCTGTACCATGTCGAGGCATTCCCGCACCTTGGCCCGGTCAGCCGCAGACGGCCGCACCCACAGACTGCTCCGCGTGCTCCGCCCCATGAGCACGACATCCATGACACTCACCGGAAAATCCCAGTCGACGGAACTCCGCTGCGGTATGTAGGCAACCCGCCGCCGCACCGCATCGACCGCATGGCCGAAAATCCGGACCCAGCCACCGTCGTGCGGCAGCAGGCCCATGGCGGCCCGGATCAATGTCGATTTCCCGGCTCCGTTCGGTCCCACGATTCCGCAGAGGCTTCCGGAGGGTACGGAGACATCGATCCCGTACAGGACGGGCTTCCGGTCGTAGGCGACACTGAGGTCATGACATTCGAGAGCGATCGGTTCCATGGGGATTCAGGGAGGGAGTACGGCTGCGGTTCCGCCAAGGGCTCGGACGATGGTGTCCATGTTCGATTCCAGCATGCCGGCTACGGTGCCGCGGTCGACGCTGCGCCCGCCGTCGATGTTCACCATTTCACCGGGAATCCCAAGGGCATCGGAACAGAGTTCACCGCCGAGCACGGCTCCGGTTTCTTCACTGATCCTCCGGATGGTGGCCGGCGAAATGCTGCTCTCCACAAAGACGGCCGGCACCTTCCGCTGCCGGATGGCAGCCGAAATTCTCGCCATGTCCGCAAGGCCGGCCTCGCTCACGGTCGCAATCCCCTGCACCGACATCACTTCGAATCCATACGCCCGCCCGAAATACTGGAAGGCATCGTGACTGGTCACGAGAACCCGCTGCGCTTCCGGAATCTCCTGCGCTCTCGCCCGCAGTCGATCGTGGCATTCCCTCAGGGCAGCCACCTGTTCCCCGGTCCGCGCCGCAATCGCTTCCCGGTGCCCGGGCAGGAATGCAGCGAGCCGGTCGCCGGCAAACTGGACGGCTTCGGCCCAGAGCGAGGCATCGCCCCAGACATGCGGATCAATGGCTCCCTCGGCTTCCATGAGGCGGTCGGCTGCAATGCCGTCGGTCACGGCCACGACCTGGCGACCATGCCTTGTCATGCGTTCGAGGATCTCGGCCATGCGGCCTTCCAGATGCAGTCCGCTGTAGAGAACCACGGTGGCCCGGCGCAGCTTGCGGACGTCGCTCTGCCCAGGCTTGAACAGATGAGGATCGACCTGCGCGCCCATGAGCACAGCGACTTCCTCGTCCAATCCCCCCGCCAGACTGCGCAGAAGATCCCCCACCATGGTTGTGGTCGCCACCAGCAGACCGGGTTCTGCTGCCCCCTTGTCCCGACAACCCGCGACAGGCAGACCCAGCATGCCCATTCCCAGCAGTCCCGTGATTTGCCGGCGATTCATCCCATCGCCATCCACTCATCCCCGGTGCCGCGCAATCCGATTCCCCTGCACCCCACCCCGCCAGATTTCATCTCCCCGCCTCAGTCAGCCAGCAACTCATCACCGGAAAGCAACTGACCATCGGCTCCGCGGATTTCCGCCCCAAGCTGAGCGAGTTTGGCGAAGAAGTTCGGAAACGTCTTGCGGACACATTCGGGATACTGAAGCCGGATGCCGGGGACGCGCAGGCCAAGCATTCCGAAGCACATCGCCATGCGGTGATCGTTCCACGTGGCAATTTCCGCACCATGCAGCGGACCGGGTGCCACGGTCAGGCTGTCTCCGGAT
>CAZSDE010000363.1:0-4487 GCA_964605435.1 uncultured Akkermansia sp. | reverse complement strand
CGTGCTGACGACCTCGTCGGCGGTCCATGCCAGAATGCCCTTCAGATAGGTCTCGCTGGCCTTTTTCATGGCGGCACTGATTTCCGCGTAGCTCGTGTCCTTCGTGGTCTTCACGGTGAGGTCGACGACGGAGACCGTCGGGGTCGGCACCCGGAAGGCCATGCCCGTCAGCTTGCCCTTCACTTCGGGAATGGCCAGACCGACGGCTTTCGCGGCACCGGTGCCGCTCGGAATGATGTTGATGGCAGCGGAACGTCCACCCTTCCAGTCCTTCTTCGAGGGACCATCCACCGTCTTCTGGGTCGCCGTGTAGCTGTGGACCGTGGTCATAAGACCTTCCTCGATGCCGAAACCTTCCTTGAGAAGCACGTGGACCACCGGAGCCAGACAGTTCGTCGTGCAGGAAGCATTCGAAATGATGTGGTGCGACGCCGGGTCGTACTTCTCATGGTTCACGCCCATGACCACGGTGATGTCTTCGTTCTTGCCGGGGGCGGAAATGATGACCTTGCGGGCTCCGGCTGTGAGGTGTCCGCGGGCCTTGTCGGCTTCGGTGAAGAGACCGGTGGACTCAATGACGATGTCGACGCCCAGTTCCTTCCACGGGAGGGCCGTCGGACCTTCCTTGACCGCAAGGCAGCGGATTTCCTGACCATCCACAACCAGAATGTCGTCCTCGGCCACATCCGGGCTGCTCTTCTTCGAATAGACTTCTTCCTTGGCCCGACCCTGCACGGAGTCGTACTTGACAAGGTAAGCGAGATTGTCTGCAGGAACGAGGTCGTTCACCGCAACTACCTGGATCTGCTTGCCAAGGAGACCCTGGTCGCAGATGGCGCGAAACACGAGGCGTCCAATCCGCCCGAAACCGTTGATACCGATCTTGATCATGTGATATTGGTGGGAATTGATGAGTGGACTGGCCGTAAACGCCGCCGCACCCTGCCGTCAATCGGGGAAGCGTCGCAGCGTGCCGTTTGCCTCAGCCGATGATGCGCCCGTCAGCCATCCGCAGCCTTGCCGGCAGAGACGCGGCGATCGTTTCGCTGTGTGTCACCATGACAATGGTGGCATGACCATCCGCGTGAATCCGGTGCAGGAGATCCATGACCCTCGCGGCCCCGGCCGAGTCGAGGTTTCCGGTCGGTTCATCCGCCAGGAGCAGCCTCGGGCGATGCACAAGGGCGCGCGCCACCGCCGTCCGCTGCATCTCGCCTCCGCTCACTTCGTGCGGCAGCCGCCCCATTTTCCCGTCGAGTCCGGCCAATGCCAGCAGTTCGCGGGCCCGGGCACGGGCTTCCCCAGCACCACGCCCCGCCAGCAGGAGGGGCAGACTGACATTTTCCTCAAGGGTCATGCCCGGAAGCAGATGGAAGAACTGGAACACGATGCCAACGGTCTCCCGGCGGTATCTCGTCCGTTCGGCTTCGCCGGCCAGATCAAGACGGACGCCCGCCACTTCAATTTCCCCGGCATCGGGGCGGTCAAGGGCCGCCAGCAAGTGCAGCAGAGTGCTCTTTCCGCAGCCGCTCGGCCCCGTCACCGCCGTGAAGGTACCCTCGCCGATGTCCACACTCACCGCATCGAGGGCGGCCACCGGCCGGCCTTCGGATTCATAATGCCGGGATATGCTGCGCAGCTGGATCACAGGAGATTCGGTAATTCCGGCAGCTTCATGCCCCGGGCATCCGCGTCAATAACGACCTCCGACCCTACCCGGAGTCGCCGGAACAGATCAATCACGTCCGCATTGGTCATGCGCACGCAGCCATGACTCGCCGGGGTCCCGATCCTGTCTTCCTGATTGGTGCCATGAATGTAGATGTACCGTTCCTTCGTGTTGGCATTCGCCGCCTCCGCACCGTCCAGCCACAGAATCCGCGAAAGAATCAGATCGTCCTCCACAGCCTCACCCCGCCACCGCCCCACTGCCTTCCGGCTCCGGAAAACCGTTCCCGCAGGCACGCCATGCCCGATCTTCCGCCAGACCCGGAACCGCCCGGTCGGCGTGCAGTTGCTCCCCGGCTCGAAACCAGGCCCGCGGAACGATGTCGAGACCGGATACCACGCCACCATCCTGCCACGGCGGTCGAGGAGCCGCAGGCCCTGCTCAGCGATGGAAACAATGACCCTCATGACCGTGCCCGGGGCTTCAGAAGATGCGGACCGACCACCGCTTCGCCGGGTTCGCCCGCAGTTCGAACAGGGTCAGACCCCGGCCATCATAAACGGGAAAGCCGCTCTCTGCGAGCACGCCGGCCCGCAGCACGGACGGCCCGCCCCCGCGCACGTCGCAGAGAAACAGGCGCACATTGATCCCGAAATCACTCTGCCCGGCACCGTCGAGCGACCATTCATGGTGCACCAGATTCCCCCGCTTCATGGTGAATTCGATCCGCCGCGCTCCATCCGGCCTCGTCTCTGCCTTGGCCCGGAAGCTGTCCGGATGGTACTGATACGCATAGCCTTCCCCGAAAACGGCGGGCGGAACCGACTTCACCTTCACGGGCCCGTCCGCCCGGGGAATGTCCATGGCAATCTTGCCAATGCAGCCAAAGGTCCCGTTGGCCGCCTCGCCCCGGCCATCAATCTGAATTTCCAGCGCCCCCCATGGTTTGCCCTCGACCTCGTCGGACACAATCTCCGGCGGCACTTCCACGATGAAATACAGACCTTCGAGATCGGCCTGGACACTCACCGACCCGAATCCGGTGGCAGACTCGCCAGCGGCTTTTGCCGATTCCGGCCCGAGCGGAGCCAGCGGCAACCGCTGGTTGAGCCCGGCGTGACGGACGCCCTCAATGGTCCGCACCCAGCCGAGCAGGCGGTCCCCCACCGGGATCTCAATCCTGACATTCTCACGGAAACGGAAGGATTCACCCGGATCCGGAAGCGCAAGGCGCAGCGGCAGCGGCACCGTCGCCCCGGGCTCGGCCTTCACCGCCACCACCGTTTCCTGTCCACGCCAGAAAACCTTCGCCACCGCATCAATGGTCACCGCCCCCGTATTGACGACCTGCGCCTTGACCAGACAATCCCCTTCAACCCCATCCTCGCGTTCCTCGGGCCACCGCACCGAAACCGGCTGCACCGGAGCGGCAAAATCCTCAATCTGCAGAAACCCATCGTCGCTCAGCAGCACGGATCCCCGCACGCGGGCCTCGTCCCCTGGCGGCCGCTCGCCATCCACCCGCACCACGGGCACCGCCAACCGCTTCGCCTTTCCCGGTCCGACCACCACCGCAGCATCGGCAGTCCCCTCCTTCATCCGATACCCGGTCATCACCAGCGGACTGACCACCGCCGAGACCGGAACCTTGCCCGCATTGAACAACCGCAGCGTCAGCACCGCCTCGCCCACCGGACCCGCGGTCAGGTCCAGAAAGGCCGAAACCCCCAGCTGGGACTCCGGTTCCCCCCGCACCAGCCAGTCAGCGACCGCATCCCCCATCCGCCGGTGCGCGCCCCCGTTCGGATGCCATGACACGCCGGCTGGCTCGATCCCCGGATGGTCGAAATGCGGCCGCAGCACCTCAAGGGCCGCCGCAAACGCATCGCGCGCATTCAGATTGATCAGATCCGACGGCCTCCGCACGAGCGCATTGCCCAGATCAGCGAAGAAAATACCAGCCTTTTCGGCAATCTCCCGCAGCACCGCCGCATAGGGCCTCGCCCTCCCAAGGGTCACCCGCGGATCTCCACCCTCAAGAGACGGCGGCACCGCCGCCAGCACCACATCCGCCCCCTTCTCCCGGCAATACGCCACCGCCCGTTCCATCGCCTCCCGGAACGACGCAAGGGAAGCTCCAGCCAGCGCATCCCGCCCGCCACAGCTCAGCAGCACCAGATCCGTCTCCGCGCCAGCCTCGCTCAGAAAAACCTCGCTCGTAAGCGGCTCCATCGCCTGCACCGCCACCGCCCCGTCCCGCGAATAATTGCGCACGAAAATCGCCGAGGCACTGACCGGCCGGCGCGAGGGCGGCAATCCCCGCCGCAGCAGATCGTTGACCGAAAATACCGCCTGCGGAGCTTCCTTCTGCGCCCCGATCGCGCCCGGCAGCGCCGGCTCAGGGCCTTTGCCCGACTTCTCCCGGGCCGCCACCAGCGCACGGTATTCCTGCCACTGCCGCACAATATCGGCATCCGCCCGCTTCACGGCTGATGCCGGATCCAGATCCGTGACCCCGCCATGGTAATGAAAATCCCCACCCAGCCGGTCCAGAAACCGACCATGCCACGCAAGGGCTGCATCGTAGGAACCCTCCAACGGCGACGGTTGATAGAAGGTACTCACGTCGTCCCCGAAAACCGCCACATAAAGCGGCTCCCGGCGCTGCAGCTTGGCATACGTGCGCGGAATCAGCTTCCCCAGTCGCTCACCCTCCGCTGCCGTGAGCGGTTCCCGCGCCCGCCCCGGGGCCGGCAGCAGAACCGAGGGCACCACCGCCAGCAGGGACGCAATCATTTCTCTCCGGGATACCACCATG
>CAZSDE010000362.1:0-4495 GCA_964605435.1 uncultured Akkermansia sp. | reverse complement strand
GGAGTAGGCCGTGGCTCCCGACCATGCGAAGTGGGAATTGACGCCCCAGCGGGCATGGTCGGCGTCCACGTCCCTTGTGATGACTGGAACCAGTTGGTCCATGCGGGTGCTGAACCATGAAGTGGCGAGAAACTGATCGCTGAGCGAGCGGATGCGGCGTGCGATCATTTCGCGGACGCGCGGGGTTTTCGCCATGGCTTCGATCATGCGGTTGAACTTGTCCGTGTGGAGTTGCCATGGGCGTGCGCCGATGAGGGGGTGGCTTGTGCAGACCGGAGTTGAGGGACTGTTCTGATTGAAGACGATGGTATCGGTATTGAGGGCATTGGGACCGAACGAGAGATCGAGGTCCCATGGGAGGACCGACCATTCGCGGGAACCGAGCGAGTCGCGGTAGATGTAGTAATTCTTGTTCGAGGCATCGATGTTCTGGCTGATGACCGTGCCCGCGTGCCAATTGACCCAGTTGGCGACATCGATGTTGTCGAAGAGCCATGTTTCGAGGGCTTGGCCGGTGAGGCCGAGGCTCGTGACGACCGCCTGCAGGTCCGCGTAGCCTTCGGGGAAGCGGTTCTTCTTTTCGAAGGCCGGGGCGGTTGTGAAGTCGCAGGCTCCGTTGTCGCCGACCGCCTTGTAGAGGGCGCCGTGGGAATCCCACTGCTGCCGTTCGAGGAAGGCATCGTCCACCTGTTCGACGCAGAGGGCGACGCTGTAGAAGGCAGCGTTTTCGCGCTGATGGACATGGAAGATTTCCGGGGTGGGGATGCCGCTCAGGCTGTGCATTTCCGCGGCCATGAGGGCGCGGAGGTAGCTTTTATCCGTGTAGGTGGTATTGATGTTGAGTTCGCTTACTTCCGGGGGAGTGGGATCATTGAGCGTGGGCAGGCGGAGTGGCACGCGGGATCCCGTGGGGAGGTCGATCTTGTGACTCTTCTTGGGGAAGCTGCGTGAGGTATTGCCCCGGATGCGGATGCGGCAGTTGTCGTGGAATTGGCCATTGAAGAAGATGCTGCAGGTTGTGCCGGCTTCCGTGTCGGCGAGGGTTGGCTGAGCAATGAAGCGGTGCAGGACCGGGAGCGGTGTGGCGATGGCGGGGTCGGCGAAGACGAGGCCGTGGTAGACCGGGGAATCAGGGAGCAGGTTCTGCGGCGAGCGACGCGCGGCACCGCTCGCGGCTGTGGCCGTGAGGCGCCAGCGGAGCAATTGTCCGGCGGCGGCCGCCGGGGTGAAGCGGGCCGTGAAGATGCCATCGCCGGCGGCGGCATCGCCTTCTGTGCCGTCATCGCGCAGCGTGGCCGAGGCTTCCGGGCCGAAATTGACGCGCCATGCGAGGGTGGCCGAGGCGACCGTGTCTGGCTGGGCCCCGGCGTTCTGGGGTCGGATGCGGGCCGTGATGGTGACCGGGGAACCCGCGGTGGGGGAAGCCTCCGATGGCTGGACGAGATCGATGATCGGGCCCGCTGCCGGGATGGGGGCAGCATTGACGGTGCCCGGGGTGGGGACCGGGAAGTAGACGATCTTGTCCGGGCCGCCCTGGAGGCCGAGGGAGACATTGGGTTCCGGGGGAAACCAGTCGCCTTGCGGGGCCGAGAGAGGAGACGTGTAGGCGTGGAGGATGGTGGTGCCGTCCGGGGCTACGAGGGCGAGGTCTTCGCCGCTGCTGGAGAGCTGGAAGTTCGTGTGGAGGGGTTTGGCTGGATTGCGTCGGTCCTTGCCGCTGGCCCAGACCACGAGGTACTGGCCGGGGGCGAGCGTGATGGCCGGGAAGCGCCATTTGCGGAGATTGGCGGGATCATCCGACAGGAAGTGGCCATTGAGATCGACTGGGCTGGGCGAGCCATTGAAGAGTTCGATCCAGTCCGGGGAATCGTAATCCTCGTCGAGGGCGCTGCCATTATTGCGGGCGAGGAATTCCGAGATGACGAGGGAGCGGGCTGGGGGTTCCGGGTTGGGGTTATCGAGGGAGAGGCCCTGGACACCGGCGGCGTAGAGCGTGGCGACTTCGGCGGGAGAGAGGGTGCGGTGCCAGAGGGCCATTTCGTCGATGAGGCCCTGCCAGTAGCCAGGCGTGCCCGGGTCGGCGGCGGCCCCGTTCAGTTTTGCGCCGATGCCGAGGAGCGATGGGGGTGTGGGGAAGGGAGAACCCGAGAACGCCTGGGTCGCGCTGAGGGATCCATTGCGGTAGAGCCGGAGTGTCCCGTTTTCCGCGGTGCAGACGACATGCTGCCATGAATTGAGAGGGAACGGTTCCGATTCCGCGATGCGGATCTGACCGGATGGGGAGAGGCCGAAGTAATTGCTGAGCTGGCCGCCATTGGCGTCGAGGCCGAAGTGCATGAAGCCGAACCAGTTTTTGGCGATGGTGGCCCATGTGGGGCGGGCATCTGCCATGACCCATGCGGCCAGCGAGTAGGCCGCCGTGGGCGGGCGGGGGACATCGCTGACGATGACGTGCTGAAAGCTGGTGGGTCCGCCGAAGCCGAGGGCCCCGCCGATGCGGCCGGTGGTCCAGTGCGCGGCCGATCCGGTCGGGTAATTGATGAGATTGCCGCTGTGGTGCTGGCCGGAGGCATCTCCGGCTGTGCAGCCGGATTTCTCATCGAATCTCCAGTATCCCATGAGGCCCGTGCTGAAAGGCGACGGGGTGACCAGGGGAACCAGCGAGAGCATAGCCGGGGTGCTGGTGGCCGAGCCATTTTCGTTGGTGGCGACGACATCGTAGGAACCGGCGTGCGAGGCATCGATCACGGGAATGGTGAGCGTGCGGGCTGTCTGTCCCGCGATGGGGGCACCATTGAAGCGCCACTGGAGCGAGGGTGGAGGATTTCCGGAAGGGACTACGGAGAACGTGGCGGCACCGCCCGCTGGGTGGGATTGGCTGCATGGGGGTGAGACGAAGCCTGGGGGCGAGGCGAGTTCCTCCGTGATGGTGACTGCCGAGATGGCCGGGTTCTGGTCTGTACCGGCGAGGCCGCCACGGCCCATGCGGAGGTCGATGCCATTGTCGTCTGCGGCCACCTGGATGCGGGCGAGGCGGTTGTAGGGAGCGCCGACGGGAATGAACCAGTCATTGATGACCGTGACGTTGTCGATGATGACGTCCATGCTGCGGCCCGAGGGAGCGGAAGCGTCGAGCGCGAGGATTTCGACGATGTAGATTTTTCCTGGTGTGGTGGTGAAGCGCATCGCGAAGTTCCCGGTTCCGCCGTGGAGGCCGCCGCGGGAGAGCAGGTCGCGGGCGGCCTGATCCGGTGCGCCGATCCATGAGAAGCCGCTGATGGCGTAGGTGCTGGGGGCGGTCGTGAAGGTGAGGCCGTTGCCGGTGTCGGACGTGCCGAGGTTGCCGCGGAAGGTGACACCGAGGAGCGAGACCAACTGGGCATTGGCGGCTGAGTTGCCGAAGTTCCAGCCTTTGCTCGTGGCATTGCGGTAGCTGAGAAGGTCCGTGAATCCGAAGACCGCAGTATCCGAAACCACGGAAGCTGCCGGGAAGGCAGTGGTGACGAGCAGGAAGAAAGCAGCAACGGTGGCAGGAAGCTTCATGGGAACGGTGAATGTGAGGATGGTGGCCCGGGGCGGGGGAGGAAAGCCAGCGAAATCCGCGTCATTGGAACGAGGGGATTGCAGTCCGGTGGGAAGCTGTGCGACTGGGATGCATGACGAAGCGAATGGTTGTTGTGATGCTGATGGTGCTGGCGGGAGCTGCGGGTACGGCCCGGGCGACGTGGTACAGCGAGAATGTGGCCGAGGGAGCCGACATCATCATGATGGACCTGCGCTGGCCGTGGTGGCCATCGGGAACGTATTATGCGAACTGGAATTCCGGATTTCTGCCCAAGCCCAACAATCTGAGTTTCTATGCCGGATTCACAAGCTGGCTGGCAGACGGCGAGGGATCGCTTCCGAATCCCGATGAAGGTCTGCAGCGGACCTTCCGGCCGGGTTCGGTGTGGACCTTCTGGGGCAGTGATCCGGTGCGGGGGCCCGTGCGGTTCACGGATACGGCTCCGAATCTTTATATCAGGAATGATTATGGGGGAGAAGGGAGCAGTGGGACGACCGGGGCCGAACCATGGCGGTTTGTGACCCTGCGGAGGTGGTACACGATGCTCGCGCGGGTCTGGCGGGACCCGGCCGAACCCGAAGTGGGCCATGTCGGCCGATGGATCCGGGACAACGCGGAGGGTCGCTGGCATCTCATCGGGACTGCGCGGCTGCCGCTGGCAGTGACTGGTTTCACGGGGAACAGTGGATTCATCGAGCCACTCACGAGCGAGAAAGCCGTGCGGTCGCTGCATCGCCGGCTGGGCTATTTCCGGAAGGATGGGGCGTGGCAGAAGTCCGACCGCATTGCGATCGACCGGACGCAGTATGTGGTGGTGGGAATTGTTCCCGAGGATGGGCACGAATATGTGGCGATTGAGTATGCGCAGCGGCCCGATCTGCTGCCGCGGGAGGTGCAGGGCAGCGTGCTGGCGGGCGACCGGAAGCATGA
>CAZSDE010000361.1:0-4498 GCA_964605435.1 uncultured Akkermansia sp. | reverse complement strand
CATGGCGTTGCGCGGGGTGAATTTTGCGTATGGGGAGCTGGTGGTGTACCGTGGGTTGGATTATGAGGTTGAGCGTGGGCAGCGGACGGTGCTGGTGGGGCCGAACGGGGCAGGGAAGAGCACGATGCTGAAGCTGCTGGCTGGGATGCTGGTGCCGCAGGGCGGGGAGCGGGTGGTGGGGCACAATGTGCGGGCTGGATATTTTGCGCAGAACCGGACGGAGATGCTGCAGCCGAACCGGACGGTGCTGGCGGAGGCGATGGATGTGGAGAACCGGCAGCCTGAGCAGTTTGTGCGGACCCTGCTGGGGAGTTTTCTGTTCAGCGGGGACGACGTGCTCAAGCCTGTGGCGGTGCTGAGTGGTGGGGAGAAGAGCCGGCTGGCCCTGTGCAAGCTGCTGCTGGATCCGCCGAACTTTCTGCTGCTGGACGAACCGACCACGCACCTTGACATGGCGAGCATCGAGGCGCTCATCCAGGCGCTTTCCGGGTTTGAGGGCACCTTGGTATTCATCAGTCACGACGTGCATTTCATCCGCAAGGTGGCGACGACCGTGCTGCATGTGAGTGCTGGGGTGATCACGCCGTATGCGGGGGACTATCAGTATTATCTGGAGAAGAGCCGGGCGACTTCCGAGCGGGCGGCCCTTACGAGCGGGACGAAGCTGAGTGATCAGCGGCCTGAGGATCAGGCTGTGGCTGGGGAGGGACGTGCGAAGGTTTTTCTGACGCGTGACGAGAAGAAGGCACTCGCGCGGGAGCGGGAACTGCGGTTGCAGGCGAAGCGGGAGAAGCGGCGTCAGGTCGCTGTGCTTGAAGGGGAGATTGCGAAGCTCGAGGGGAAGCAGCGGGAATTGTCGGAGCGGCTGGAGCAGCCCGAGACCTATGACAATTCGGCACTCGCGATGGAATTGAACCGTGAGCTGATGGGGGTGAGTGATTCCCTTGAGCGGCTGGCGGCCGAGTGGGAAGAAGCCCTTGCCGAGGTGGAGAAGATGGAAGGCGAAGTGGCCGAGGCGTGATGCGGGTGGCGGCGGCCGTGGCGTGGCAGGTTTTCCGGCAGTGGTGGTTCTGGGCGACGAGGCTTTCGAGGGCGGCGAGGCCGTAGGTGATTTTCTTGAAGAACGAGGGATTGTGGGGGACGAAGATGAAGTTGGGGTGCTGCTGCCAGAGTTGGCGGAGTCTGAGGTCGAGGGCGACGGCTTCGTCGTTGGATTCCGTGCGGGTGGGGTTGCCGCCTTCGATGCTCATGCCGCCGGCGGCGGCGGTTTCGAAGAAGATGACGGCGTCGTAGCGGGCGAGTTCCTTTTGGGGGGTGGTGCCGAGGCGGCGGAAGAAGCCTTCTGGTTTACCGGGCCAGTAGGCGGCTCCGTCGATGGTGCCGCGGTCGCAGAGGAGGACGAGGTCCGGGTAGCTGGCGTGCTGAATGTCTTCGAGGTGGCGCTGGACCTGGTAGATGGCGCTTTGGGAGGCTTCGATGGCGAGTCGTGTGCCGCCTCTGGGGAAGCCGCCTGAGAAGAGCATGGTGGCTGCTTCTGGAACGACGACGACTTTTTCGCCGATTTCGCGGCGGAAGAGGTCGGCTGCGGTGGTTTTTCCGCCGCCGGGGCCGCCGGTGAGGACGATGCAGCAGCGGCGGGGGGCGGGTTTGCGCGAAGATTTCGTTGCCATGGCGGGAACCATGGGGGTTGCGGGTGGAAATTGCAAACCTGCGCTGCCGGGCGGCGGGCCTTATGCCAGAGGACTTTGTTGCGGCGCAGTCGAAGGTTCAGGGTTTGGCGGGTACTGTGGCTGGGAGAGGGAGCATGACCTCGTTGCGGCGCATGGGTCCGGGGGTCCATGGGGGGTCGAAGTAGGCGAAGACTGGTTTGCCTGAGCTGCTGAGTTTATTCTGGGACATCCATGCGCGGAGGTCGGCGAGGGCGGCGGCTTCCGATTTGGGCGAGGCATTGCCGCTGAAGCGGAGGACGGCCCAGCGGCCAGCCGGGATCGTTTCCACCTTCACGTCACTCGCTTTCGGGCTGGGGGCGCCTTTTTTGGCGACGTCCGAGGGAACCACGAAGCTCATTTTGCCTTCCTCCCCGTTGGCACCCATGAAGACTGGCGTGGTCATGGCGATTTTCTCGCTGCGTTCGTTCTGGCCCGAGATGTAGCGGAAGAGTCGCATGAAGCCGCCATCGCGGCCGGAGGACGAGGCGTCGCCGGTGCTGGCGACGACCAGTTCCGGGTAGTCGCGGACCTCGCATTTGCCGTCCGTCGGCGAGACCGTGGAGGGGGCGGATTCGTAGCCGGCCCGGCTGGCGGTGCAGGCGGCGAGGAAGACGAGACCGGCGAGGCCTGCTGTGACGAGGAGATACGTTTTCATGAAAGGGTAACGCGTGGCGGGTGGTGGTGGAGGCAGGCGGCTGAAAACGGGAAAAATCCGAAATTTGATGTTGCCAAGGAATCGGGCATCCCCCTAGTCTGCGGGTACTGTTCCCTCTTTATGAAGAAACTTCTCCTGATTCTCCTCACCGCTGGCATTGCCGGGATCGGCACTGCGGACATTCAGTCGCCGCCGGCCTATAAGCATGGCATGCTGCGCAAGCTGAGCCGTGCCATTGCGAACATTGGATTTGGCTACACCGAGATTCCGGTGCAGTGGGCCCGCTCGGAAATCGAAGGGGGAGCGAGCGAGCAAGTGGCCTATGGAACCGTATATGGCACTGGGAAGACGGTGGCCCGCCTCGGCTATGGACTGTTTGAGCTGGTGACCTTCCCGTGGCCTGCCTACAAAGGGACCTACCGTCCTCCGTACGCCCCGCAGCTTCGCGAAGAATATCACCCGAGCACAGGTCTGCTTGAGTTCCCGCCTGAGGTTGGATTCATTTCCGGCGTGGTGCACAACCGCAGCCAGATTCAGTGACGGGTCGGGCTTGCGCCTGATGACAATTTAGAAACCTCCTCCGGGTGACCGGGGGAGGTTTTTGTTTTTTGGGGTGCGGGGGGGTGGGATGGTGTGCCTGCGGGTGGTTTCGGGGCTGACAGGGGCTGACAGCGGTGGGCGGGTGGTGGGGGAGAGTCAATCCACTTCGCTGACTTCGCCTTCGCGGTCTTCGAAGCGCATGAATTCCTTGAGGAAGGTGAGGGGGATGCCGCCGGTGGGACCGTTTCGTTGTTTGGCGATGAGGAGCTCGGCGATGCCGCTGTTTTCCTTCCGTTCGTCGTCGTCTTCGGCGTAGTATTCCGGGCGGTAGAGGAGGCCGACGACGTCGGCGTCCTGTTCGATCGAGCCGGATTCGCGGAGGTCGGAGAGTTTGGGTTTGCCGCTGCCGCGGGTTTCGGGTCCGCGGTTGAGCTGGGCGAGGACGATGACGGGGATATTGAGTTCCTTGGCGAGGGCCTTGATGCCGCTGGAGATTTCTGCGATTTCCTGCTGGCGGTTATCGGCGGCGCGTTTGCTCGTGGAGCGGCAGAGCTGGAGGTAGTCGATGGCGATGAGTTCGATGCCGTAGAGTTTCTTGAAGCGGCGGGCTTTCGAGCGGAGGTCGAGAATGGAGAGGGCGGGGGTATCGTCGATGACGATGTTGCTTTCGGCGAGCTGGCTGGCGGCGCGGGTCATCTGCTGGAAGTCGCCCTGGTTCATGAAGCGTCCGTTCTGGAGGTCGCGCATGTTGATGCGGGCGCGTGCGCAGATGAGGCGCTGGACGAGGCTATCGGCGGTCATTTCGAGGGAGAAGACGGCGCAGGGTTTGCTGAGGTTGACGGCCACGTGTTCGATGATGTTCATGGCGAGCGACGTTTTTCCCATGGAGGGACGGGCGGCGATGATGATCATTTCGCCGCCTTTCATGCCGCCGGTCATTTCGTCGAAGCGTCGCAGGCCGGTGGCGACGCCGCTGATGGCGTTGGGGTTGCTGGCGAGCGTTTCGAGGTCGTCGATGGCCTTGAGGACGCGTTCGCGCATGGTGAGGCTGCCTTTTTTGGCTTCCTCGGCTTCGCGGATCCCGAGGATGCGGGATTCGACTTCATCGAGGAGGGGGCCGACATTTTCCTGGTCGTCGAAGGCGCGGCCGATGCAGTCCGAGCAGGCTTTGATGATGTTGCGGAGGATGGCCTTCTGCTGGACTTGTTCGGCGTAGTGGGAGACGTGGGCTGGGCTGGGGGCGGCGGTGTAGATTTCCGAGATGGTGGCGGCCCCGCCCATCTGGCCGACGAGGTCGCGGTCGAAGAGGACCTGGGTGATGGAGACGGGGTCGACGGGTTTTCCTCCGTCGAACTGGCGGACGATGATATCGTAGAGGGAGGCGTGGGCTTCCGAGTTGAAGTGGTCCGGGGTGAGCCGTTCCATGGCGAGGCCGACGGCGAAGTCTGGAGCCTGCATCATGCAGGAGAGGACGCAGCGTTCCATGTCGAGGGCCGACGGCATGGGGCGGCCGGGGTCGTAGAGGGCGCTGGCGTCCGACGGTTTGCGTTTTCCGGGGCCCTGGAGTTTCGGGTTGTCGCTTCCGTTCTGGGAT
>CAZSDE010000360.1:3418-4513 GCA_964605435.1 uncultured Akkermansia sp. | reverse complement strand
TTTATGCAATGGTGCGCGGAGAGGGATTCGAACCCCCGACCAACTGTGTGTAAGACAGCCGCTCTACCGCTGAGCTATCCGCGCTCGGGTAAATGATGGGGAGGGCATTCCACAGTCGACGCTGGTGGGCAAGTGGAATCCGGGGGGGGGCTTCCGTTGGGGTGGGTGAACAGGGGTGGATGGGGAGGGATTACTCGGTGATGCGGATGGAGCGGCCGCGGCCGCTGAGCCATGCGGTTTTGGCGGAATTGAAGAGCGCCTGGAGGTTGGCGGCGGATTGGAGTCGGTAGTCGACGGTGTGGGCGTGGGTGGCGACGGGGTAATCCTTCTGGACTTTTTTCCAGACTTTGTCGGTGCCGGTGCGGTCGGCGGCGGTTTCGAGGACTTGGTTGAGGCGTTCCTTGACGACGCCTGTGATGGCGAGGTTGCCGCCGGCGTTCATGGGTTCCATGTAGTAGAAGCGAGCGCAGACGGAGCCTTCGGTATCGATGACGGCCTCGGTGACGCGGCCGCCGGCGACGGCGTATTCGTGGATGCTGACCGAGCAGATTTTGCCGAGGGCGATGGTGAAGTTGCCGCCGGGGAGGGTGCAGTCCCAGAAGCCGATGCGGTTTTCGGCGTCATTGACGGCCTGGTTGCCGTTCTGGGGGTTTTGGTTGGCGGGCGGCTGGGGGTTGGGGGATTGGGCGAGGGAGCAGATTGCGAGGGTGGCGAGGGTGAGGATGGCGAACGATTTCATGGGAATGGTCGTGAAGTTGTTGCTGGGATCGTAGCGGAAGGCGGGTGGTTTGTCATCCTGGGAAACCGGGTGGCGGTGCGACTGGCGGGTTCCCGCGAATGAGGAACGAGCTGGGAGGTGCGGTGGGATGGGATTGGGCGTAATGCTTTGGTGAGATGAAGAAGACAAACTCCATGATGGCGATGGTGGGGATGCTGCTGGCGGTGCGGGTCTGTGCGGATGATCCGCGAGCGGTGCTGGTGGCTGAGGCGAGCCTGCGGCATCCGGACGGTGCGCGGATTTACCGGGATCAGTGTGCCGGGTGTCATGGAGGGAATGGCGAGGGTGTGGCGGACAAGTATGATGAAGCGCTGTAT
>CAZSDE010000360.1:0-3341 GCA_964605435.1 uncultured Akkermansia sp. | reverse complement strand
CGGCTGGAATTTCAGCATCTGCTGAACCGGCAGCTGGTGCAGTCGCTGGCGATGCTGAGTGAGGGGATCAATGGCGGGGGGAATGCCGCTGGTACTGAGGACAGCGGCAGCGAGGCGGGACTTCGTGGGGTCTACTACAATGACCGTGACCGGAAAGAAGACCGGCGTGTGCTTGAGCGGACCGATGCGCAGGTGGCCTTTGCCTTTGGGGAAGGCAGTCCGGCAGAGGGGATTGGAACCGAGGCCTTTGCGGTTTCGTGGAGTGGATCGCTGCGGGTGCCGGTGGGAGGCGAGTATGGATTCCGGGTGGTCAGTGCGAACGGAGTGCGGTTGTGGGTCAATGCGCCGGCGGAAGGAGGCCGCGGGCGCGGGCCGCAGGCACCGCTCGTGGATGGCTGGGTGAGCAGTGGCAATGAAGAACGGGCGGTGGAAGCCAGCGCGGTTCTGCCGGGAGGATTTGCGGTGCCGGTGCGGCTTGAGTTTTTCAAGTACAAGGAAAAGACCGCGAGCGTGCGGCTGCAGTGGCGGGAACCGCATGGCGACTGGGAAGACATTCCGTCGTCTGTGCTGCGGCCCGCGAAGAGCGGTCGGGTAGCGGCCGTGCGCACGGAATTTCCGCCTGACGACGGCAGTGCCGGGTACCTCCGGGGAGTCAATGTCTCGCGCGACTGGCAATCGGCTGTTGCCGATGCTTCCCTTGAGGTGGCGGGAGATCTGGCGTCGGTCCTTGCGCGGAGGTCCGCGGCCGGCCGCGAAGCGCAGGATCGCATGCTGCGGGAGGTGGCGGGGCGGGCGTGGCGGCGACCCGTGAACGATGGAGAAGCCGGACGCCTGCGGCAACTGCTGGAGTCGGCACCCGACGAAGAAAGCGGCTGGCGCCGGGTCGTGCTGGCCGTCGTGCAGTCCGCGCACTTTCTGTATCCCGAGTCGATGCCGTCCGACCTTCCTGCGGGGTACCGGGCTGCGTCGCGGCTGGCTCTGGTGCTGTGGGATGGTTTGCCCGATGCGGTCCTGCGCCGCGCCGTGGAATCGGGCCGGCTGAACAATCCTGAAGCCGTGCGGGACGAGGCGCGGCGGATGCTGGGGAATCCGCTGGCGCGGGCCAAGGTGCGTGGGTTCTTTGAGGACTGGCTGGCGATGGATGAAGCCGGCGAGATTGCGCGCGATCCTGGCGTGTATCCCGACTTTACGCATGGGATGGTGAGCGACCTGCGGAAGTCGCTCAGTGCCTTTGTGGATCATGTGGTGTGGGAGAGCAGCGGAAGCTGGAGGGAACTGCTGGAAGCGGATTATCTTCTTCTGAACGGGCCCCTGGCGCAGCGGTAGGGAGCGGCGCGCATTCCCGGGGGCAGGCAGCAGTTTGAAAAGATCACCTTCCCTGCCTCCGAGCGCGCCGGAGTGCTGACGCATCCGTATCTGCTGAGTGCGCTGGCATATTACCGGAGCACCTCGCCGATTCACCGCGGGGTTTTTCTGACAAGGAATCTGCTGGGTCGTTTTCTGAAGCCCCCGCCGATGGCGATTGCCTTCATGGACGGGAAATTCCGGCCCGAGCTGACCATGCGGGAAAAGGTCGCGGAACTCACGAAGAACGAGAGCTGCATGGCCTGCCATCAGACGATCAATCCGCTGGGTTTTGTGCTGGAGGGGTACGATGCCACCGGGAGGCTTCGCTATGTGGACAACGGGCGGCCGGTGCGGACTGACAGTGAATATGTGACGGTGGAGGGCGAGAGTGTGGTGCTGCAGGGCCCGCGGGATCTGGCGCGGCATGCCGTGGAAAGCCGGGATGCGCAGCGTGGATTTGTGCGTCAGGCATTTCAGTACTTTACGGGGCAGGCACCGGGGGCGTATGGCGATGGCACGCTTGATGCGCTGCATGCATCCTTTGTCGCCAGCGGATTCAGCATTCCCGAACTACTGGTGCGCATTGCGGAAGTTCCCGCGCTTCATGCCCTGTCATCAATCAACGACCAAAAGCCATGACGACCCTGACAAGACGATCGCTGCTGAGCCGACTGAGGAATCTCGGTATGGGCTTGCCGTTTGTGAGTGGACTGCCTGTGGTGCGGGAACTGCAGGCCGCCGGAATGCCGTCCGTCCGTCCGAGGCGGCTCATTCTCTTCTTCACGCCGAACGGGACGATTCCGCAGGAATTCTGGCCCGTGGAAAAGGATGGCGAGTTGCAGTTCGGACGCATTCTGGCACCGCTCGAGCGATGGAAATCACGTTGTCTGGCACTCAAGGGAATCTCCAACAAAGTGCGCGGCGATGGCGACGGTCACATGCGCGGGATGAGTTGTCTGCTGACCGGGATCGAGTTGTTTCCGGGCAACATCCAGGGAGGGTCCGACACACCGGCCGGCTGGGCCAGCGGCATCTCGATTGACCAGGAACTGAAGAACTTTCAGCAGGCGCAGGCTGCGACCCGGACGAGGTTCGGATCGCTGGAACTGGGAGTGGCGGTACCTGACCGGGCCGACCCATGGACCCGTTGGTCGTATGCGGGACCGAATCAGCCGATGACGCCGATGGACGACCCGGCGCAGGTGCTGCGGCATTTGTACGGTCACCTGCAGGAACGTGAGGTCCTGGGCAGTGTACTGGATCATGTCAGTGCCGACCTGCGCGGAGTGGCCGGGCGTCTGCCGTCGGGCGACCGAGAAATGCTGGAGCGGCATCTGACCTTTGTGCGCGAGATGGAGCTTTCGCTCGCCGAGGGGAAGCGGGAAGTGCTGCGGAGGCCGCCGCCGGAATTTCCCGAGGGTGGACGGTCTGGCGAAAACGAAGCGATTCCCGAGACCATGAAGCGGCAGACCGCCTTGCTGGTGAATGCCTTTGCGAATGATCTGGCGAGGGTGGCGACGTATCAATTCACGAATTCCGTGGGCAATGCCCGGCCGACGTGGGTGGGTGTGCAGGAAGGACATCATGCGCTGTCGCACGATCCCGACCTAAATGCTGATTCGCAGGACAAGCTGATCCGGATCAACGAATGGCTCGGGCAGCAACTGGCTTCGCTGGTGCAGCAACTGGACGAAACGCCCGATCCCTCCGGAGAGGGCACGCTGCTGGATCACACCACCGTGATCTGGACCAACGAACTGGGGAAAGGCAATTCGCACAGTCACGACAACATTCCGTTTCTGCTCATCGGGGGCGGCCATGGATTCCGCATGGGCCGGGCCATGGAATTCCGGAATGTGGCGCACAACCGGCTCTGGCTTTCGCTCGCGCATGCCACCGGACACATGATTCCGACCTTTGGGAATGCATCGCTCTGCGAGGGCGGACCCCTTGATCTGAGCTGAGCATGGACTGGCGGCGCGGGATGCGGCGGC
>CAZSDE010000359.1:0-4523 GCA_964605435.1 uncultured Akkermansia sp. | reverse complement strand
CGCATGAATGTAATCGCATGGAACGAATTCACCACGGACCTGCCCGACTTCGCCATGCTCCAGCCAAAGAATTTCTGGGACGCACGGGCCCGCGGCACCGGGGGATCAGAAGACGATCCCGCCTGTTCCTCAGCCGAGGAAAACCTCCTCGGCTACCCCGGCGATCCCTACGCCACCGAATGCATCCTCATCCATGAATTCGCCCACAGCATCCACCTCCGCGGTGTCCAGGCGCTCGACCCCACTTTCAATGACCGCCTGCGCATCACCTACGAAAAGGCCAAGGCGGCCGGCCTCTGGAAAAATGCCTACGCCTCCACCAATCCAGCCGAATACTTCGCCGAAGGCGTCCAGTCATGGTTCAATAACAACAGGGAAAACGACAGCGTGCACAATCATGTGAATACACGCAAGGAACTCGAAGAATACGACCCCGGCCTCGCCTCCATCTGCCGCGAAATCTTCGGCGACACCGAACTCCGCTACACCAAGGCTCCCACCCGCCTCTACGGCCACCTCGCGGGATTCGATCCCTCGAAAGCCCCCACCTTCACATGGCCAGAACGACTCCGCGACATCCGCGACGGCACCAAACGCGACGCCGAAAAACGCGACTGATCCCCCAACGGCCCCCGCATCTCCGAATCTTGTCCTGCAACAACGAATACTGAGTCACGGGGATTCAAGCTACTGCAGCGGGAGGCCCTTGCATTGCAGCCAAGACTGTTTCCCTCCGGGGAGTGAGGCAGGGCGCGGATTTCCTCTGGTGGACGTTTTATGGATTCCCCGGCGGGAGGAATCAGACTGATGCGGTTTGTCTGCGTGGGCGGCCGCGCACGATGAGGGCGGTTCCGAAGCCGACGACCTGGAGCATGGCGATCCATGCTTCCCTGGATAGGCTGTTTTCCCGGAGGACCCAGCCGAGAGAGAGTCCGACGGGAATCATGGCCCAGCCAGTGGACCACGAGACGGCCCGGCGGGCGGCGGCGTCCCCGTTGCGGGAGTTGCCGACGGTGACGAGTCCGGCGACGGCGACTACGGCGGCGCAGGGCAGCACGAGTCCCATCCACAGATCCTTGTGATCGCTCCAGAGCAGGCCCCCGGAGGACAGCAAGCCCCAGCCGAGGACGACCCTTTGCCGGAGGCGGGGGTTGGCGGGCAATCCGGCCGAGAGAGGGTACGCGGCGGCGAGAAGTCCGCACCACCCGGCTGCCAGCAGGACGGTGATCCGTGGCCACACGATTCCTCCGAGGCCCGTGCCCATGGCGACAGAGGCCACGTTTCCACTGGCGAGTTCGGCGCAGAGACCGACCACGCCCCACACGAAAAGCCACAGCAGGAAAATCACGGCCACGGCCATGCGCCGAAGGGTCGGCCGCAGCCATGAAATGAGGGTCAGCAGGCCGGCCGCACCCCAGCCCATGAGGACGGCGGTCCCCAGTCCGGCCAGCCCGTGCAGCGGTGACCAGCCACCCACGAGCCAGCGCAGCAGAATGGTGGGCAGCACGGAAACCGCGGCCAGCAGAATCATCGAGGCCGTTGCCAGCCACTTACCCGAGACAATGCTCCAGCCGTCCAGGTTGGTCAGGACGAGCACATCCATGGTGCTGCCCTCGCGTTCTTCGCTGAGGGCCCCCAGACTGCGCAGCGGCAGCACCACCACCAGCACCGCGAGCACCGTCAGCCAGTACATGCCCGCCACCCCGCCCGAGCGTGGTTCATTCAGCTGAAAAGTCGTCAGCAGAAACAGACCGCCCTGCAGCGCCATGAACGGGCCCACAAAGACCCTCGAACGCAGGCCCTGACGCCACTCCCGCACTGCCACCGGAGGCAGGCGGTCCGAGTAATCCATGAGACGCCCCGTTTCCATGACCGGCAGTTTCCATCCGACCGGTGCCGGGTCCCGCGGAACCTCAGACCAGCTTTTCCTTGAGCGCCTTGGCCACTGCCCCAGTCCTCGTGTTTACTTCGAGCTTCAAGCACCATTTTCTCGCGGTCGCTCAAGCCATAATCCGTCTTCGCGGGAGCCATGCGGCTGAACATTTCAAGGACACGCTTGGCAATGGACGGCGTCATGGGGGCACCGCCTGCCACGGCTTCGGCAATGGCTCCCGTAATCTGATCCGCTGTCGCTGTCTTCAGCAGGTAACCCGATGCCCCGGAACAGATGGCCCGGAAAATCTTTTCTTCGTCCTCGAAGGCCGTCAGGATGACTACGCGCGTATCCGGCGAAACCTCGCGCACCTTCGCGAGCAACTCCAGTCCATTCATCCCAGGCAGGCCGACATCGAGCATGATCACATTCGGCTTGGGCTGCGTCTGGAGCGACCGCAGGGCGTCTTCGCCCGTCGCAAAGAGGTGCGTGCAGGCCAATCCGTTGGTCGCATTGAGCAGCCTCGAGACCGTATTGCGGAAAGGGGCGTAATCTTCAACCAGCCAGACGGTCACCGGTGGAGTCTCGGAAGCGTTCTTTTTCATCAGGGGAGGAAACGAGGTGAGAAACTGCCACTAAACGGGCCGTCCTGCACCATTTTTTCGCGGAGCTTTCCAGGGGACCCGCAAGGTCAGGGTCGTGCCGGACCCGGGACTGCTCTCGACCGTGAAACTGCCGCCGAGGGTCTCGGCCCGCTGCCGCATTCCCGTGACCCCTGCCCCACTCCGCTCGACCGTCGGATCGAACCCGCAGCCATTGTCGGAAACGGTCAGGCTGAACCACTTTTCATCGCCACCAACCCGGACACCGGCCCGGGTGGCTCCGCTGTGACGGATGATGTTGTGGAGGGCTTCCTTGAAGAGCATGAGGACCTGACGCTTGTGCTCGAGGGGCAGTTCGCGGCCGACGGTCTGGGGCTCGGTCACGAATTCATACTCAATGCCTGCCAGCATCGACGCCGACGTTTCCTCGAGCCGCTTGGCGAGGTCGCCCACCGTATGGGTCTCGGGGCGGATCAGCCAGACAATGTCACGCAGGCTTTCGGTCACTTCCCGTGAAATCCGGTGAATTTCCTGGAAATCGAGCCTCGCGGGCTCGGCGTGCGCCCCCAGCCCTCCGTTCATCTGACTGATCAGGGAAATCGTCCCTAGGCCGCTGCCGATTTCGTCGTGAATGTCCCGCGCGAGGCGCTGGCGCAGCAGGGCGAGGTCCCGGCGTCGGGTCCGCGCATTGCGCCAGAGAATGAGCCCAGTTGCGGCGAGGGCTGCCACGGCAATGCCGGACAGGGCGCGACCAAGGGTCCGCAGCACCCGCTCGGCCACGGCCCGGCGCTCGCCGCCCAGCCTCCGGATCTCGGCCTCGATCTCCCGCCGGCGGTTCAGCCCGCTCAGATACTCGGGCCACGTCATCACATTCCGCAGACTCGTGAATCCATCGGTCACATAACGGGTCGACCAGATACCGCTCTCGCGGGAATCACTGGCGGTCACCACGGCGGCGGCCGCCATGTTCTGCTGCCCGCTGAAGACTTCGATCTCGGACAGCGCAAAGACATAGTCGTCGAGCCGCTCGCTCAGGCCCCGGGCCGAAACCCTCACGTAGCGGGCCTTTGTCCCGGGAACCCGCAGGGTCACCATGTTCTCGTGCGGATTGAAGAAGTCACTGTCCCGGAAATCAGCCGCTGATTCGGCGGTCGTGAAGGCAGGGTCGCCGGACAACTGCCCTTGAAACCGCAGGGGGAATCCGAAGCCGCGCCGCGCCGGGTACTCGCCAGCCCGCGCCGGATAGAGCCGGATCTCATGCACGGGGACTTCGCTGCCGAGATCAAGCTGGAGCCAGCGTGTTTCCTCGGACTGCTTGGCGGGCATGCTCTGAAACCCTTCCGTGGGGGCCGGATGCGTTCCCTGCGGGGCACCGATGACACTATGACCGTCCACGAGCCACCTGCGGTCCCACACAGGCGGCGCATCATCGCTGTCACTCACCCGGATCGCCGAAACCGGAAGATCGGCGGCCAGATTCCGCACGCCCTGCAGCACCATGATCTCGCCCATCGCCAGCAGCGACCGTCCGCCCTGCGACCACAGGCCGGTCGCCGTGAGCCGCACGTAGCGCGCCGTGACCCCCTCGGCGGGAATCACCACAGGAAACCTCCGCGGATTCGGAAAATCCGCCGCACTGTGGTCAGCCAGCACCTTCGCATCCTCGAATCCAGGGTCGTCCGCCGCCTCCACCCGGAACCGCACGGGAAATCCATAGCCCGGACCCGCCGAATTCCCCGCCGTGTAATCCACCGCCACAAGGACTACCGCATCAATCGACTGCGCACTCCCCAGATCAAGCCGGATGGACCGCGTGTCGGGCAGCGAAGCCGGGCGGTCGCCCTGCGGCGTGAACGGCTTCCCATGATACCCGAGATGACCAGTCTGCTGATTCGGCGAAATGTCGGGCAGCCCAGCGAGTTGCCCCCGCAGCTCCCGCAATTGGCCATCGACTCTCCGGATTTCGGCACTCAGCAGGTCGGTGACACCATCGAGGGCACTGACTCCGCGCTCGCTGCAACCTGACGCCAGCGCTGCCAGCAGGGCGG
>CAZSDE010000358.1:220-4527 GCA_964605435.1 uncultured Akkermansia sp. | reverse complement strand
CTTCATCCCCCGTGCCAATAGCACTAGACGAGGCCGCGGTGGTCGCCCGTCCGGCGAACTGGACGTTGGTCACCGGCGGGGTGCTGGGCACCTTGGGCGCAGCGATCGTCACCGCTGGCGGGTTGGCCACAGTGTAACCAGTACCCCCACTGGTGACCGTGATGGCCGTCACCACCCCGGCAGTGATCGTGGCCGTGGCCGTGGCGGTCGTGCCGCTGGTGGGGGGCGCAATGGTCACCGCAGGGGCGCTCGTGTAGCCACTGCCACCCCCACGCACGGTGATCGAGGTGACCACGCCACCGGCGGAAACGGTCGGTGAGCCGCCCGCCTTCCGTTTATCCAGCAGGTTGGCCGCACCGCCCTTCAGTTCAAACTGGGCGCGGGCCATGGGTGCGCAGAACAGCACAGCGCAGGCGGCCATCAAGTTGGGGAATCGGAGATTCATAACGATCGGAAAAGCAGGGTGATTGACGATATCTTGTCGGAACGGCAAAGTCGGGCGAGGTGGAGGAAAACCCGGTTAGGCCGACACTGAATGACTGCGAGGAAGCCACCACGCACCAGACTGGGAGTCAGACCGGGCAAGCGCCCGGAAAAAAACAGTCCGGCCAGCAGTGATGGATAGTAAAACACGCATCGTCTTCATCTGGCGCAGCACCGCCCCTCTCGTCAGCGCGGACCGATGGCGATGAATTGAAAACCAAAATTGTAGGCATTGACGGAACTGACATCGAGGACCCCGACCGTGAAGCCGGTATGCGCCGGATACAGCGCATCCGTAGAATTGGCAGGATAAGAAGTGCGACCAGCATTGTAAACCTCAGCCTTGACCCCGTAACGGCCGGTTATGGACGTAGTGACGGACGGACTCGAACTGAACGGGGTTGTGAAGGTGATTTGATACAATCCAGTTTGGCCAGCGACCTTAGTCACCGTGAAACCCGACCCTAACCATACGGTTCCATCCGCCCTGACGGTGCCGCGGATAATCTTGAGGTTATTCTCATCCGAGGTTGGCACCGACTTGCCACCGGCGGTGATCGTGGTTCCTGCCGCAACGGTGGTTCCTGCGGTGATGGTGGTTCCTGCGGTGATGGCGGTGCTGGCCGTGACAGCCCCGGTCACATCGAGCGCGACGCTGGGAGTTGCCTTGCCAATTCCGACATTACTGCCCGAGAGTGTCATGACTGCCGCGCCGCCATTGGCGGTGGCCAGGTGGAGTTTCGGTGATCCCATCAGGACCGTTTCGCCATTCGCAGCTGTGGTGTTGGTGGGGAAAGTGGCAGCACTCTTCTGCCACAGAGCACCGCCTGGACCGCCAGAACCCCAGAACTCGAGCGAGTTCGTCATCACACGGCTAGATGCTGAAAGCTGTCCGACTGAAATGTTTGCTGCTGTGAGATCGCCCGAGGCCTTGATCGCCCCCGTCACATCGAGCGCGACGCTGGGAGTTGTGGCGCTGCCGATCCCGACATTGCCACCGCTGGGATTCAGCAGGAGCGGGCCTGCCGTGGAGGCGGCGGTGTAGGACTGGAGGGACGCCCTGTTGCTGGTGGTGTCGTAGCCGAGCAGCAGGCGCTTGTTGTTGTCGGCATTGCCGCGGATGATGAACTGGTCGGCCGGGGTGGTTCCCATGTCGCCCTGCAGGGTGAGCTTGTTGGTGAGGGAACTGAAGGCAGTCGCGCCGATGCCGACTCGGCCGCTGGCATCCCAGCGGAGAGCGGTATTATAAGTGCCGGAGGCATTGGAGCCGAGAGCACCGCCGGCATTTCCGTAGAGCACCGGGCCATCCACGGCGGTGCCGCCGAACAAGCGGCCGGTGCCATACCATCCGAGGCCGTAGTTGCTGGCGGTGCCGCTGAGCGGAGTGAGCACGAGGTCGGAGGAACTGCCGATGCTCTCCGCGAACTTGGCACGCATGGCAAAGGCGGTGGAGACGATCTGCTGGCGCGGGGTGATTTCATTGTCGGTGGTGGCAATGGTTGCGCCCGAGGCCACCGTCACGCCCAGATAGCGGGCGCTGCCGTTGAAGGCCGTGCTGAGATCCGCGAGTTTTTTGGAGGCTTCGCTGTAACTGAAGGTCTCAGTTGTATTGGCGACGCCTTGGCCGATGAGCACACTGAACTCGCCGTCGGAAACGGTGACGGTCTGGGCCTCGGAGTAGATGAGGTTGGCGACCGCGGTGGAGGACGGGTTATCCCAAATGCGGAAGATGACGGTGCGGTTGACCGGAGTGCCGGCCCCCACGTTGGCACCGGCCGCATCCACTACGCGCCCCTGGTAGCTGATGAAATTCGGAACGGCGGTGGTTTGCGCGGTGGCGAGGGTGGGGCACAACGCCAGCAGGGCGGCGCACAAGGAGGGTGAATGGTGGAGCTTCATACGAATGTTGAGAAAAGTCAGGTCAGAGTTGGATGGTGGCAGTTCTGCCGGAAGGTTCAGGGATTGAGAGTGCCTAGTTCCGAGGCGCGGCGGAGTTCGAAGCTACCGGTGAGGGAGATGTTCTGCTTGTGCAGGCCGCTGACGACCTCGCCATAGGTGCCGCCGATCACGCTGCTGCCCCAACCGGTGGCACTGCCGCCGCCAGGCGGAGTGGCGGTGAAGGTGAAGGTCACCTGGCGGGTTACGCTGTGACTCTCCTCGCCAGCCACGAGCGCAGTCTGGCCGCTCTTGTTGTCGTGATCCGGGTGATATTGGTGGACGAAAGGGTTGGTCGGATCGTCGAAAGGCGTGGCGATGGTGCAGGATAGGTCGCTGCCAATGCCAAAGCTGCCGGTGCTGCTTAACGCACAATCCAGCGGCATATGGGTGGCGACGATGCGGCGGGCTGCGGATTTAGCGTCCGCCTTCAAGCCGGCCTCAGTCAGGCAGAGACCGAAGTTGTGAGGCGCGGCCGCCATCGGGCCCATGAAAATCTGGGAAAGCACGCGGGCGGTCCCGTCATCGGCCACATGGATCAGGTAGCGCAGCGGGAAGGCATTGCCGGCGGGCTTCACCGCGTTCTGCAGCGGCTTGCTTTCCACCGCTGTAACGACGGCTTCACCGATCCAGAGGCCGGCCAGCGTGTCCTTGCGCGCGGTGGCCGGGAGCAGGATGTCAAAAGTATTGGCCAGGTCGGAAAATCGCAGCAGGGAGGCGTAGAGCGCGTCCGCCGCCCCGCTCATGAGGCTGCGGTCGATTCCGAAGCTCAGCTCGACACTGGAATTCGGCGCGATGACCTCGTCGTAAGCGGCGGCGATCGGGGTTTCCACCCACTCCGCCTGTTCATCAAGGGTGCGGCGCGTGAGCGGCACCCCGGCGGTGATGAGTTCCTGGCCCGATGGCGGGGTGTTGGAGGCTACCGGTGCGATCCGCAGTGTCATCACGGCGGCCGTGCGGTTCATCACCCGGGCCGTAATCACCGTGCCACGCCGCCCGAAGGCGAAACCCTCGCCATTGGAGAGGCTGATCTGCACAGGGGAATGAAAATTCCCCACCACCTCGGAGGAGAACCAATAGGCTTGGTCGCGGTCCACCCGCTCCAGGTTCGGGGAGAAAATCTGCAGCGGGTTGCCCGCTCCCAGTTCGCCGCCGACATACTTGAAAATTTTGGCATTCGCGGCAATCGCGGCGGGGAAAGTGGCAAAGTAGTTCGAGAAGGTCGGGAAATTTCCCGTCGCCTTGCTGCTCGGGAAGCCGAGGAAATTCGCGCCGCTGCGCACCCACGTGTTTCTTGGCGGCATCGGCCGCTGGGCGATTGCGACGGATGCGGCCGCGGAGCATTTCACCAGATAGGCCGACTGGCCGGTCAGGCCGATGAGCGAGGCCGAAGGACCGCCGCGCACCCACTTGCTCCATTCCGGCGTGCCGTTGCTGGGAAGCAGCGGCGTGCTGGTGAAGCCAACCTGCGTCGGATTCGGATTCCAGCGCCAGACCTCGGTGACCGCGGGATGGGCGGCGAAAAGCTGCTCCGGCGTGGCGTGCGTGGCATCGCCGTGCAGGTAGATCGAGTTCCACCCGGTCTTGAGGGTGTAGGTCGTGCTCTGCCACTGGGCGCGGGCGGTAGCGGCGAGGAGCAGCGAAGCGAGGGTCAGGAAAATCGATTTCATCGGACGGAAAGGCGGTAGAACTCCGAGGTACCGGAACGCGGCGCGGTGAAGGCGGAGACAACTCCCACATCCTTGGCCTGATAGCCGTTTGCCCCCGTGCCCGGAGCACCCACCGCAAACGGCACGCGCGTCCAGGACTTCATGTCCAGCGAACTCTCGATGGTGTAGACCTTGCCGGTGATACCGTAGAACTCGAAGCGCACGCTCTGCGGCAGCTTC
>CAZSDE010000358.1:0-210 GCA_964605435.1 uncultured Akkermansia sp. | reverse complement strand
GCCACCGCCCGCGAAGGTGCCCGCGACGTATTCCAGCAGGTTACTCTGGCCGTCCTTGCCGAAGTCGCCGTTCCTGTCGATGAGCGAGAGGTCCCAGTCGCCGTTGGTATCGGGGTAGAGCCCGGCCTGATAAAGCTGCCAGGCTTCCCATGTGTCGGGCAGGCCGTCCTTGTCCTTGTCTTCGCCGAGGGTCAAATCGAGTTTCACGCG
>CAZSDE010000357.1:2739-4528 GCA_964605435.1 uncultured Akkermansia sp. | reverse complement strand
CATGCGCTGGTAGACCGCCTGCTGGTCCTTGCGCGATTTCATGTCGATGAAATCGGCGACAATCAAACCGCCGATGTTGCGCAGGCGCATCTGGCGCGCGATTTCGTCCGCGGCCTCGAGATTGGTCTGGAGGATCGTTTTTTCCACGTCTTTGCCGCCGCGGTTGCGACCGGTGTTGACGTCCACCGAAATGAGCGCCTCCGTCTCGTCGATGACGATGTATCCGCCGCAGGGCAGCCAGACCTGACGGTGGAACGCCTTCTCGATCTGTTTGTTGACGCCGAACTTTTCGAAGATGTGCTGCGGTTCGTTGTAGAATTGGATCCGCTTCTTCGAGCGGGGTGAAACCTGCGACACGAGGTTCTGCATGCGCTCGACCGCGGCGAGATCGTCGCAAAAAACCGCATCGACTTCCTCCGTGAGGAAGTCGCGGACCGTACGTTCCACGAGGTCGGGTTCATTGAAGGCGCAGGCCGGGGCGTGGCGGCTGGAGGCGCGGTCCGAGATTTCGTTCCATTGTTTGACGAGCATGGAGAGGTCGCGCACGAAGTAGCGGGCGCGTTTCCCCTGGCAGACGGTGCGCATGATGACGCCCATGCCGTCCGGGACATTGAGTTTGCGGAGGATTTTGCGGAGCCGTTCCCGTTCCTTGGGGTCGTCGATTTTCCGGCTGATGCCGAACATGTCATTGAGCGGCATGAGGACGAGGAATCGTCCCGGGAGGCTGATATTGGTGGTGATGCGCGGGCCCTTGTTGCCGATGGGGCCTTTGGTGACCTGGACGAGGAGTTCCGAGCCGACTGGGTAGAGGGTGGGGATGTCCTTGGCGGTGATTTTCTTGCGTTTTGGCTTCTGGCGTCCGGCGCGTTCGATCTGTTCGATGTCGTCGCGGCCGCCTTCCTCGTTATCGGCGGCTGGGATGGCGTCCCAGAAGTGGAGGAAGGCATTTTTTTCGAGGCCGATGTCGACGAACATGGCTTTGAGGCCCTGTTCGATGTTCTTGACGCGGCCCTTGTAGATGCTGCCGACGATGTGCTGGGTGCCGGTGCGTTCGATGGTGTATTCCTCGAGCATGCCATTCTCGACGAGGGCGACGCGTTGTTCGAGGCGTTCCGTATTGACGACGATGCGGATGCCTTTGTTGAAATCGGTGCTGACTCCGAAGAGTCGGCGGAGGCGTGTGACGATGCCGTTGACCATGGTTGGGGAGTTGGGAAGTGCCGGGCGGGGATCCGCTGGCGGGTTGGAATTCATGGATTGGAGAGGACGCCCGGGGAGGGTGTCGGGACAGGGTTCTGGGTTTCCGGGCGGCGGGCGAAGCGGGCGCGGCGGAGCCGGACGGTGGGGGTGGCTTCGGTGGAGCCTTCCTCGGCGACGTCCGGGCGGGGCGCGGCGGGGGCATCCTGGCTGCGCGGGTCTGCGGGGACGTCGGCGGCTTCCTCGCCGGCGTCGTCAGCGGTGGGTTCTTCCTCGGGCGGGCTTTCGTCCGGGATGTCGTCCGGGAACGAGACCTTTTCGAGTTTATTGAAATGGCCTTCGGCTGGGGGGAGTGGGGCGACCTCGATGCGGAGGTTACCGGCGAGGATGGCGAGGGATTGTTCGATGATGCGGCGGGCGATGGGGCCGGCGACTTTGCCACCGGCTTCGCCATTGGCGACGACGACGGAGACCGCGATCTGGGGATTTTCCGATGGGGCGAAGGACATGAACCATGCGCGGTTGTCCTTGAGGAGGGGGCCGGTGAGCACGCACACGACGCGCTCGTCGCGGCCGATCACGCCGCGCTCCA
>CAZSDE010000357.1:0-2729 GCA_964605435.1 uncultured Akkermansia sp. | reverse complement strand
CGTGGATCATTTCGCGGCGTTTCTTCTGGGCCGTGCCGGTTTTGGCCGAGATGCCGACCTTCGATTTGGCGGCCGTGCCGGTGCCGCCGCGTTTGGCATTGACGGCCTTGAACATTCCATCGCTCATGGCCTTGAGGTCGGCCTTGCGGACGCCGTGTTCGGTGAGGTCGAACTTGAGTTTTGGTTCGAAACGGGAGATGCGTTCCTGTTTGTGGCCATTGCTGTCGTATTCGAACGAGCGGGTGTGGCTGATGATGGTGGGTTGCCAGCATTTCCCGCCGGTGGCGACGGTGGCGGCGAGCATGCAGACCTGGAGTGGGGTGGCGGTGACTTCGCCCTGGCCGATGGAGACGTGGGCGGTTTTGCCGCGGTTCCATGGTTCGCCGCGGCGGGCGGTCCACCATTCCGGGGTGGGCATGAAGCCATTGCGTTCCGTGTCGAGCTGGATGCCGGTGGAAGAACCGAAGGTGAAGAGCCGGGCCATGGAGACGATGGAATCGATGCCGGTGGCATTACCCTGGAGGTAGAAGTAGCAATTGCAGGACGAGCGGATGGCGTCCGAGAGCGGGAGGGATCCGTGGCCGCCGATGCGTTTCTGGACGGTCCAGCAGTTGAAGGGGGCACCGTAGTTGACTGAGCCGGAGCAATGGTAGTAGCGCGAGGCGTGTCCGGTGGTGGAGGCCGCCATGGCTGTGAGGATCTTGAAGGTGGAGCCCGGAGTATCGGCGGCCACGGCGCGGTTGATGCTGGGTTCCGTGGCGGTGCGGTAGATGGCGTTGATGGCGTCCGTGTCCTGTGGGGGTATGAAGATATTCGGGTCGTAGGAAGGCACCGAGACCATGGCGAGGACTTCGCCCGTGTGGACATTCATGACGACGGCGGCACCGCGGCCGACGCCGGCCTGGCGGAAGGCCGTTTCCACGGCCATCTGGATGCGGGCATCGATGGTGAGGTAGACATCGCTGCCGGGGAGGGGGTCGCGGCGGAGCGATTCGATTTCTTCTGTGAGGCGGCCGTGTTCATTGCGGAGCCAGACCCGTTCGCCGGGTTTGCCGCGGAGGAGGTCGTTCTGAGTTTTCTCGATGCCGGCGAGTCCGACGTCATCCGACTGGAAGAAGTCCCATGAGCCTTCGGATTCCGGCGGTTTTTCCGTTCTGGTTTCGCGGAGGTAGCCGATGAAGTGGGCACCGACGGCCTTGAGTGGGTAGCGGCGTTTCGGGCGTTCCTGGATGGTGATGCCAGGGATGGAGGGAGCATTTTCGGCGTAGGCCGCGATGAGTTCGAATTTGGCGGGGTCGGCCTGGAGGAGATTGCGGACGTAGGGGTAGGGGACCACGCCTTTGTAGGTGAGGTACCATTCGTAGATTTTGCGGACTTCGCGTGGGGAAGGCATCACGTAGAGGCCGATGCGGTTGAGTTCCGGGAAGACGATTTCGTTGAGGATGGCGATGATGTCCGTGGCGGGTTCCTTTTTGGGGTCGTAGACGTATTTCGGGATCGCACGCCGCTGGGATTTGGGTTTCGCTTTTTCGCGTTCGAGCCATGCGGCTTCTGCGGCGGCGAGGTTGAGGCCGACTTCGAGGCAGGTTTCGTTGCGGGCGAGTTCCGTGCCACCGGAGTCGAGGATGCGGCCTCTGGTGCCGGGGACGCGCTGGCGGGACTTCTGGGTTTCCGGGAGTTTGAGGATGAACTGGTCCTGTTTTTCGATCTGGAGAGTCCAGAGTCGGTGCAGGAGGACGAGGAAGCCAGCCGTCATGATGATGGCGACGAGGATGAGGCGGAGGCGTACGGCCATGATCATAGCGGTGGGAGCCTGCGGCGGTAGTATGGGTTATCGAAGCGGATGCGGTAGCCTGTGAGTTTGGCGAGCCGGTAGATGAAGAGGAATACGAGTGGGACGAGGACCGAGGAGAGGAGGGCGGTGGCGAGGATGTGGTTCCAGACCTCCGGGGGGAACGAGAAATTCCCGCGGCGGAAGCCGATGGAGGCGTATTCGAGGGCGAGGAGGAGGATGAGGGAAACCGTCGTCATGAAGAGCGGCAGTTCCCAGCGGCCGGTGCGGAAGAGGGGTCGGATGCCATGGAGGAGCGATCCGAGGAGGGCGTAGAAGAAGATGGTGATGCCGAAGGTGCCGCCTTCGTCCGGCGGGGGGGCGCCCACCTGAGCGGCGGCGGCGGCGATGTCCGGGAAGAAGGCCGGCGTGTGGTTGAGGGCATCCCATATGAAGCCCGTGACGAAAGCGAAGAGCAGCATGACCGGGTAGGGCACGCTGAGGGCTGAAGCGAAGAAGATGACCGGCACCACGAGGATGCGGGCGTGGTAGGCCGAGTCGACCGACGGGACGAAGTCCTGGAGGACGAGTCCGAAGCCCGAGAGCGCGAAGAGGAGGAGAACGAAGATCATCGTGGCGCGTCGGTGGGAGGCGGATGGTCATCCTCCGGCACCAACTGCATCACGAGGACGAAGGGTAATTCGTCCAGATTCACGGCAGGCTCCACAACGGCCTCGCTGGAGGCGTCGCCGTCGCGGAAATCGATCACGGTGCCGAGCAGAATGTCCGGCGGGAAGCGGTTGGTGTTGTCCCAGCTGAGGACCTTGCGGCCCTGCTGGACGGAAGCATTTCTGGGGAGCCAGCGGAGGCGGAGTTCCGGCCGGCGGGAAGTGGATACGCGGGTGCCTTCGAGGATGCCGCGTTCGGTGGTGCCTTCGATGCGGGCAGCGACTTTGCA
>CAZSDE010000356.1:1568-4533 GCA_964605435.1 uncultured Akkermansia sp. | reverse complement strand
TGGCGGACGCCGCGGAGGGTGAGTTCCTGCTGGAGGGGTTCGTTTTCCGTGATGCGGAGTTCGACGGTGGCGCCCTGGGGGAAGTGGGCGAAGGCGGTTCTTGTTCGTTCGAGGAAGGTTTCGAGGCGGCGGTCTTCGGCGTGGGTGGAGGCGAGGCTGGCGGTGGCGTCGACTGATCCCATGATGATGCCGTAGATGGCACCGGCCATGAGGCTGAGGATGGCGAGGCCGAGGACTACTTCGATGAGGGTGAGCCCGCGCTGCTGCCAGCGGGGCCGGCGGAGCTTACGGTCGGTATACATACACCTCGGCTGAATCGTGCAGGGGTTTGGCGGGCCGTCCATCCACGGCGGTGGCGCGGAGCAGGTAGAGGCCATTGACGGGCTGGCCGTCGCGGTTGGTCCAGCGGAGGTCGGTGACTTCGGTGCGGTAATCGATGCCGAGGGAATCGTCGCGGTGGGTGAGGATCATGTCCTCGCGTTTTGGTCTGGCATTGGCTTCGGCGAGGATGGCTTCGAGTCCGCGGCGGATGGCTGCCTGGCGTTTGAGGGTGCTGGCGGAATCGATGCTGGCGTGGAGGGAATTGGCGAGTCCGGCGATGGAGATGGAGAAGACGGTCAGGGCGATGATGATTTCGAGCAGCACGTAGCCGTGGGTGCGGTGGTCCCGGGGAGTTTTGGGCGCGAGGGAACGCCGCGGAGCAGGGCGGCGTGAGTTCATGGGAACGTCGGGATGGTGCGGGTGCGTTCCGCGATGAGTTCGCCGGTCAGGGCATCGAAGTCTGCTTCCATTTCCCCGTGGTCCGAGCGGAAGCGGATGGTGGCCGGGGCCGTCAGTCCGGCTGGCTGGAAGACCCAGCGGCGCATTCTTCCGCTGTCGAGGACATCCCATTCGCCATCGCCCCAGAAGAGGACGCCGCACTGGGTTTCGCTGTCCACGGGGATGGAAACGGTCCATGGGGCCTGCCATGGGGGAGACGCGGATGCCGTGGCTTCTTCCGGACCGGACGCTGTGAACGACTGGGTGACGAACTCGCTGCGTTCCGGAGGAGTGCGGAGGCGGTCGAGGGCGTCGAGGAAATCCTCCAGTTTCCGGTAGGGGTACATGACCGGGCTGGCGTGGATGCCGTGCGGTTCGAAGACGATCTGATAGGATCGGTGTTCGCGGATGGCGCGGGAGCGGGCTTCCTGGATGAGTGTGGCGAGCGACTGGATTGGCAGGCGGAATTTTTCGTCTTCGCGGAGGCCGCGGAGGGCGGGGATGGATGCGGCTGCGATGACGGCGATGATGGTGAGGGCGAGGACGATCTCGACGAGGGTGAACGCGGCGCGGCGGTGCCGCGGGCGTCGGCAGGCGAGGGGTCTTTGAAGGCGTCCGGGCACGATCATTCCTTGGAGGCAGAGGCTTTCCAGTTGCCGATGTCGTCGGCGCTTTCGACGCCATCCTTGCCCAGCGAGAAGACATCGTATTCGGATTTGCTGCGTTTGGCGGGGTAGGCGTACTGGAGGTCGCGGTTCCAGGGGTCCTTCGGGATTTCCTCGAGGAGCTGGGTCCAGCGGGCCGGGAGTGGTTCGAGGGTGGGTTGTTCCACGAGGGCTTTGAGGCCTTGTTCGGTGGTGGGCGGGGCCTGATTGCGGGCTTCGTAGACCTTGAGCTGAGTGATGACGTTCTTGATATCCGCTTCGACGCGGGTTTCCTTGGCGACGTCGACGGTTCCTTTGATCTTGTAGATGGCGCGGGCACCGAGAACCGCGATGATGGCGATCACGAGCACGATTTCGACGAGGGTGAAGGCGTGCTGGGATCGGCGCTGACGGCGGCGGTTCTGGTTAGTCCGGGGAATCATCCTTTTCCCTACGGGGCAGGGTGGATGCCTTTTCATTTTCTGGCCATTGTCGTCTCACGCAGTCGCGGATGCGGCTGATGCGCCATCCATCCGGAGTTGTCAGGGAGCGGCGAGCAAGGCGGCGATTTCCTCAGTGGAGACGGGTGCTTCCTTTTCGCTGAAGTCGATGACGACGACATAACCGCGCGAGAGTCCGTGCTGCTGGAGCATGCTGGCGAGATCGTGCTGCGCGCTGCTGGAGCGTTGGCCATCGGCTGGATTCCATGCTTCCGGAGTGGTCAGACAGCCGTGTGATGGACTGATGGGGAACCATGGCTGGCCGCGGTGCCATGCGGGATCGATGGTGGTGCCATGGGCGATGATTTCGGATCGACCGGCCATGCCTGCGAAGAACGATTCCCAGATGGGGGGCCATGCCTGCCATGCTGGTGGGAGGAGGCTGGCGTAGGAATCTTCCGACATGGTGGGAGGTGGCTGTGGAGAGAAGAAAAAGCGGTGTGCCGGGAATTCGAAGGGTAGGCTGAGCTGGAGGTTCGGGGTGGGACCGATGTAGCGGCTGGACGAAACGGCGAAGCCATTCCATGCGTGGATACCCTGGGGCGTATTGCCGTTGGTGATGACGCCGGGGAGGCTGCTGACCGAGCGGGCGAGCTGCGGGACCGAGAACAGCGAGCCGTCCGGGAGGCGGGCGAATGATTTGTCAGGGAGGCGGAGAATGGCGCGGCCGGGCCAGTCGCGGTTATGGCGCTGGAGCGAGAAGATGATGGGGCTGCCGTTGGTGAAGGGAGCCGAGAGGAGCGCGCGGACGTCCGTGAGGTGTTGGGTCCATGATTGGCTGGCGGTGGCGTGGAGTTGCCAGAGGAGGACACGGAGGATGGGATGCTGCTCGGCCTGCGGAAATTTTGCGGTTACGGCGGGCAGCCATGCGGCGGCGCGTTCCGGGTGATTGCGCGTGAGGTGGTGGATGGCGGTTGCGAATGTCTTCGGCGATTTGGTGACGGAGGCGGTGTGCGCTGTTTCGGCGAGGAGTTCGCCGGGGAAGAGGGCGGCCGTGATTTCGAGGAATTGCTGGACGAAGGCATCGGGGAGCGGGGGGGCTGCGGTGAGGGCTTCGGCGAA
>CAZSDE010000356.1:0-1558 GCA_964605435.1 uncultured Akkermansia sp. | reverse complement strand
GTGCGCGGGTCCATGTGCGGCGCGAGGATAGCGCAGGGCGGACCGCGAGAGCTGTGTGGATGGAAATCTCCATTTCGGCGGCTTCCGTGCGGCGGGCGTCTGCCGTGGTCCATGGGGCGGCTACCGGAGACCCCGCAGGAGGAAGAGAGACGGTCTGCTGCCGGGTCGACAGAGTCACTGCCAGCATGAGCAGGGCGAGCAGCGTGAATGCTGCGATGGTCCGGATGGGAGTGGGAATGTCAGGGGAGGCCACGGCGGGAGCTTGCGTGCAAAGAGGGATCGGTATAGGGGGACCGCGTGACGCAGATGCGGCGAGTCTTTCAACCGGCGGTTCTGGTGCTTCTGATAACGGCGGCATTCATGGCCATGTTTTTTGTGTGGCCGATCCTTGTGACCGTCCAGGAAGCGTTCGTGAAGCCGCTGGCCGGTGGTGGCCGGAGGTTCACCCTCGAGTATGTGCAGCTTGTTTTCGGCAATCCGGTCTATGTGGAAGGACTGATCAATTCGCTGAAGATGGCGGCGGGGAGCACGCTGGGAGCGATGCTGCTGGCCTTGCCGCTTGCTGTGCTGGGGTCGCGTTTTGAATTCCGCGGCAAGGCCGTGCTCAGTTCGCTGCTGCTCGTGCCGCTGATTTTGCCTCCGTTTGTGGGTGCCATCGGTGTGAAGCAGATCCTTGGGCAGGCTGGTGCGCTCAATGCCCTCGCGGTGTCGCTTGGCCTCATGGATCCGGCGCGGCCGGTCGACTGGCTGGGTTCGGGCCGCCTGCCCGGGGTGATTCTGATGAACAGCCTGCATCTGTATCCGATTCTTTATCTGAACATCACGGCGGCGCTGGCGAATCTGGATCCGGCCATGGACGAGGCAGCGGAAAACCTCGGCTGTCCTCCGCTGCGGCGCTTCTTCCGGGTAACGCTGCCGCTGGCCATGCCGGGGATCATTGTCTTCATCTGGGGTTTCACCGAGCTGGGGGTGCCGCTGATTTTCGACTACAGCCGGGTTACTTCCGTGCAGATCTTCGATGGGGCCAAGGACATGGGGGGGAATCCGCTGCCGTATGCGCTCGTGGCCGTGATGCTCGTGATCAGTGTCCTGCTCTTTCTGGCGGGGAAGCTGGCCTTCGGCCGCAGTGATTTCGCCGGGGCCGGGAGAGCGAGCATGGCCGCGCGGACCAGAACGCTGCGGGGCTGGCCCGGTTTGCTGGCGGCGGGATTCTTTGCTTCGGTGATTGCCCTCGCGGTGCTGCCGCACGCCGGAGTCGTGCTGACTTCCTTTTCCGGCGACTGGTACCGGACCGTGCTTCCCTCGCAGGGGACGCTCGAGCATTACCGGGAGGCGCTCGGGCACAGTCTCACCGTGCCATCGATTCAGAACAGTCTGAAGTATGCCGGGCTGGCGACGGCCTTCGATTGCCTGCTGGGGTTTGCAATCGCCTGGATCACGGTGCGGACGAGACTTCCTGGTCGGAATCTGCTGGATGCTCTCTCGATGCTGCCGATTGCGGTGCCCGGGCTGGTGCTGGCATTCGGCTATCTGGCGATGACGAGGGAAGGCCGGGCCT
>CAZSDE010000355.1:0-4564 GCA_964605435.1 uncultured Akkermansia sp. | reverse complement strand
TATCCGAAAAAGGTGGCGAAGCCGTGGCGGGCGGGGTCGCCGGAACTTCCGACGGGGCCGAGTCCCCATTTTCCGAAGGCGGCGGTGCGGTAGCCGGACTTCTGGAGGACGGAAGCGATGGTGGTGGCCTTGCTGCTGAGGGGGTACTGGCCTTCCTTGAATTCCGGGAATGATTTGGCGGCCTGCTGGTTGCCGCGGATTTCGGCGTGGCCGAGGTGTTGGCCGGTGAGGAGGACGCAGCGGGACGGGGCGCAGACGGGAGCGCCGCTGTAGTGCTGGGTGAAGCGGAGGCCTTCTGCGGCGAGTTGGTCGATGTGCGGGGTGGGGATTTTCTTCTGTCCGTAGCAGCCGGTTTCTCCCCAGCCGAGGTCGTCGGCGAGGATGAAGACGATGTGGGGTTTGCGGGCGGCGGCCGTGGCGGGTGTGGTCCCGATTCCGAGGAGCAGGGCGAGGACGGCGAAGCAGGGACGCAGATTCATGGCGAGTAGACTCGCCGTGGTGAGGGTACGGTGCAAGTTCTGCGGGAACGGCGGGCGGGGTTCAGCCCAGCGCGGTGATTTCCCTGGGGCGGAGGCCGCCGAGCTGGCAGATGCGGAGGAATTCTGCGGGGGTCACCGGAGTGATGGAGAGCCGGTTTCCTTTGCGGAGGATGAGCATTTCGGCTAGTTCCGGAGTGCTGCGGATGGTTTCGAGGGGAACGGGCTGCCCGAGGTCGGCGGCCCATGCCACATCCACGAGGTGCCAGATCGGTTTTTCCGGCGAGGCTTTGGGATCGAAGTATTCGTCGGCTGGGTTGAACTGGGTGGGGTCCGGGTAGGGTTCCGACGCGATGCGGATGATGCCGGCGACGCCTGGCTGCGGGCAGCTCGAGTGGTAGAAGAGGGCGAGGTCGCCCGGCTGCATGGCATCGCGCATGTAATTGCGGGCCTGGTAGTTGCGGACACCGGACCATGGTTCGCGGCGCTGCGGGCGGGCGCGGAGGTCATCGAACGAAAAGACATCCGGTTCCGATTTGAAGAGCCAGTGATTCATGCGGTGGGGGAAGCGGTTTCCGGTTCGTCGACGATGACGGCGGTGACGAGGTCGGCGGCCACATTGAGAACGGTGCGGGCCATATCGAGGATGCGGTCGAAGCCGAGGACGAGGGCGAGGCCTTCGGCGGGGATTCCGAAGGTACCGAGGAGACCGACGATGAGGGGGAGGGAGGCACCTGGAATTCCCGAGACGGCCACCGCGCTGAGGACGGTGAGCAGCAAGAGAATTGTCTGCTGGGCGAGGTCGAGGGAGAGCCCGTAGGCCTGGGCCACGAAGAGGACGACGCAGCCTTCGTAGAGGGCGGTGCCGCTCATGTTCATGGTGGCTCCGAGCGGCAGGACAAAGCCTGCGGTGGGTGCGCTCACGCCCAGATCCTCGCGGGCCACCCGCAGCGATGTGGGCAGCGTGGCATTGCTGCTGCTGGTGGAAAACGCCGTCAGCAGGACCGTGCGGACCGCCCGGAAGAAATCGCTCGGCCGCACCCGGCTGAAAAGCTTCAGGAGTACCGTCATTGTGCCGAACAGATGGACTGCCATGACGCCGAGCACGGCGAACACGAAGAGGAGCAGTGGGCCGAGCACGGAAGCTCCGAAGCGGATCACGGCCGAGGCCATGAGGCAGGCCACCGCCCACGGGGCCAGCGTCAGGGCGAATTCGACGATCTGGGTCCCGATCTTTGCGATGAGGTCCATGGCAGACGTGAAGGCTCCGCGTTGTTCCGGAGCGAGCCGGGTGGCTGCCATTCCGCAGAGGAGAGCGAAGGCGATGAGCGGCAGAATCTGGAGATTAGGGTCGGCCAGCGACGACAACCAGTTTGGGGGGAAGAACATTTCCACGAACGACGAGAGATTGAATTGTCCGCTGCGGGCGGCGAGTCCGGCCTGGGCGGAGGCGACGCCGGCGGCACCCGAGGATATCATGTCGCTGCGGGCGGCGTCATCGATGGCGGCTCCCGGGCGGAGCCAGTTCATGACGAGGAGGCCGAGGACCGTTCCGATGGCCATGTTGAGGGCGAACATGGCGAAAGTGCGGCCGGCGAGACGGCCGAGTCGGTCCATGCGTCCGAGTTGAGCGACTCCGAGAGCGAGGCTTGCGAAGACGAGGGGGGCCACCACCATGCGCAGCATGCCGAGGAAGACCTTGCCGATGGGCGAGAGGAGGTTGGTATCGATGCAGGCCACCGCGGTCGGAGCGATGGTGGCGGCGCCGCGGAGACCCTGAGGTAGTCGGCTCACCGCGATTCCGCAGAGGAGACCGGTAAGGATGCGGCGGTGCATGATGGTGTTTTAGATGTTCCCGGTTTCTGGTGCAAGGTCGAGCCAGTATTCCGTGCGCCAATCGTAGCGCTGCAGGGGACGGAGCGATTTCTTGTAATCGTAGATGCCCGGTCCGGCCGTGGCGTAACCCGGGTAGAGCCAGTCCATGCCCTGTTCGCGGGCCCATTGGATCTCCTTCAGCAGGGTGAAGATTCCGAGACTACGGTGGGATTCCTCCGGATCGAACATGGCGTAGACGCTCGAGACCGCGCGGCTGCCGACATCGAGGTAGCTGACCGCGGCCAGTCGTTCCCCGATGCGGACTTCGACCGAAACGCAGCGGCAGGGCTCCGTGGCCGGGTGGTCCGAGCCCATGAAATCGCGCAGTGATTCCGGGACATTGCTGCGGAAGCGGGTCCTGTGACGGAAAAAGAGGGATTCCTGCTCCGGGCCGACCGTTGCGGGAACCACCCGGACAGCAGTGTCGGCATTCCGGCGGAGGATGCGACGCTGGCTCTTTGACTCCCTGTACTGCCGCAAATGCAGTCTAAGTGGATGGATTTGTGAGGGTTTTCCGGTTCCATCGAGGGTCAGGGAGTACCGGAAGAATTGCGGTCCAAAGTGACGCCATCCGCGGGCCCAGAGACCGTCCATGGCATCTGGAGCCAAGGTTTCAGCAAGGAAAAACTCATTTATAAGACTGTGAGGGTGAGTTGAATGTCATGACTTCGCAGGGGTGCTGGCATCCGGTGAAAAAAAACTGATAGCCACTTGCCGTTTCGTACGTATTGGGGGAAATCCGCAATGGACAGGGACGCCACCGTGGTTGGTGGGGCACCTCGAGTAACAGCTAACCTTGAACATGCCCATGGGAACGATAACAAAACGAGATCTTGTAACGACAATTGACGATCAGTCTTGCCTTACTCAGAATCAGGTATTTGATGTATTGCAGCTTTTTCTGGAGGATGTGACGCAGCATCTGGCGCAGCAGAGTGAGGTGGTGCTGCGCAATTTCGGAACATTTGAGGTGAGGGTGGCGAAGGCGAAGGTCGGGAGGAATCCGAACGATCCTGAGAAGGACGTGCCGATTCCGGCGCGATGTGTGGTGAAGTTCAAGCCAGGGAAGGAATTGAAGGAGCGGGTGGCTGCCCTCAAGCCTGCGGAGCCGAAGAAGAACGGGAAGGCGAAATGATTCCTTCCCCCGTCCGATGGCTCGGGGAATTTCCGACGGAGTAACTGGAGAGCAAGGCGATTGCAGTTCCGGTAATCCGGAGTGAGATTCCCGGGTAGGCTGGTGGCGCGTTTGTCATTGGCTCTCGGAAAAACTCCAACAGGAACGAAACATGAAGAAAACAATGCTGCCGATGGCGGTACTTTGTCTGATGGCTCTGCCGGTGCTTCCGGTGGTGGCCGCGGACAAGGATGCCGGTAAGGAAGCGGAAGCGGCTTCGGGAGCGACCTTGGACCAATTCAACTTTGGGACATCGGTTGCGAACGGGGACATTTCGCAGGACTCCGTTAAGGGAAAGGTGGTGGTGCTGGAATTCTGGGGCATCCACTGAGGCCCCTGCATTTCATCGATGCCACAGTTGGTGGCACTCAGCAAGAGATACGACGATAAGGGCCTGCAGGTGATCGGGTTGCATGTTCAGAATGCGACCGAGGATGAGATCAAGGCCAAGGTGAAGCAATTGAAGATCCCGTTCCCGGTGACCACTGGGGGAGGGGGTCCGAAGTCGGGCGGCGGCATTCCGCATTCCATTGTCTTTGATCCGGAGGGGAAGATGACCTTTGAGGGTCACCCTGCGGATCCTGACTTTGAGAAGGCGGTGAAGAAGGCGCTCAAGACGGTGGCGGCGGCGGGATCGTCCAGTGGATTGGGCGAGCCGAAGCCTGCGGGCAGCAAGCTGGGCAGTTCTGGTGGATCCTCGCTGGGTTCCGGGGCAGCCAAGCCTGTGAAGGCCGGTGCGCTCATTCCGCTGCGTACGTGGACCTCGTCGGATGGGCGGACCATGAGTGCGGCCCTGATGTCCGTGGATGGCGCGAATGGGAAGTTCAAGAAGGCCGATGGCACGACCTTTACGATGCCCCTGAGCCGTCTGGCGGACGACGACCAGAAGATCATTGAGGAGGCGGCGGCGGCTCCGGCGGCGGGATCGCCCTGAGTGATGTCCTGTCGGATGGTGGGCCGTGAGGCCGGCGATCCTGCGGGAAAGAGAAACCGGCACCTGGGCGGAAGCGTCCGGGTGCCGGTTTTGTTCTGGGAAGCG
>CAZSDE010000354.1:0-4565 GCA_964605435.1 uncultured Akkermansia sp. | reverse complement strand
TGCATCTCCGGGGGACGTGCGGGGCACGGTGAAGATTGTGCGGATTCCGGAACCGCCGGTGCCGGGTCAGGCTGGGGGGCAGGTGCCGGTGGTGGCGCTGCCGGCGAGTGATGTGTTCACGCTGACCTATCCGGATGGGCAGTATGATGCCGAGGCGATGATCATTGATCCGCGCAATGCGGACCTGTATCTGTTCACGAAGACGGTGGGGGTCAGCCGGGTCTACCGGGCCAATCTGAATGGGTCAGGTTCGGGAGCGGTGGTGCCGATGGTTTTTGTGACAACGGTTCCGTTTCCGGAGCCGTCGGCGGCGGCGATTTCGCGGGATGGGGGGAGGATTCTGCTGCGGGACGAGGACCGTGCGCTGCAGTGGCAGCGCGGGCCGGGGGTGAGCGTGGCTGATGCGCTGCGGCAGGCACCGGTGGCTGTGCCGGTGGTGGGGAGGCCGCTGGAGCCGAATGGGGAGGCCATTGCGTTCACTGCGGATGGCAGCGGGTACCTGACGGTGAGCGAGGGCGTGGGGCCGCTGCTGTATTATTTTCAGAAGACTGATGCGGCCGCTCCGGTGCTGGAGGCTCCGTTGCCGGCGCGGACGCTGATCAGTGGATCGAATCTGCAGTGCTATGCAGCGCTTTCCGGATTTCCGGTTCCTGCGGTGACGTGGAGCCGGGACGGGCAGGTTCTTGCGGGGCAGACCGGGAGTGTGCTGACGCTGACGGGGGTGACGGAGGCGGATGAAGGATTCTATGAAATCCGGGCGGTGAATGCGTCCGGCGAGGTTCGGTCCGGTTTCGTGCTGGAGGTGCAGCCGCGGCCTTTGCTGAGGATTACCGAGGTGCAGACGGCTCCGGGAACGACCGTGGGTGCCGACTGGTGGGAACTGACGAGCTTCGAGCCGCGGCGTGTGGATCTGTCGGGGTGGCGGTTCAATGATGAGACTGGCGATCTGAGCAGTGCCTTCGTGTTTCCGGCTGGTCTGGTGATTGAGCCTGGGGAATCCGTGGTGTTTGTGGATAACCGGACGGCGCAGCAGTTCCGGTCGTGGTGGGGGGCGGGATTGCCGGAGGATACCAAGATTGTGAGCTACAGTGGTTCAGGGCTGGCCTTGGCCCCTTCTGGGGACCGCATCCGGGTGTGGGATGCCACGACTACGAGGGTGGGAGATGTGATTGCCGAGGTGGTGGTGGGGGCGTCGGTGGTGGGGACAACGCTTGGGTACAGCCCGCAGACCGGGCAGTTTGGCGGGGTGACGCAGGTTGGATTGAATGGTGGGTATGCAGCGGCGACGGGGACGGATGTGGGCTCTCCGGGGCGTTGGCTTGCGCCGGTGCCGGTTCCGGAACTGGTGGCCATGGGTGTGGGCAGTGGGAAGATGAGGGTTGGGTGTAAGGTCGAGCGCTGGCATTGGTACAGGCTGGAAGCTGCGGCGGATTGGGTGTCGGTGGATGCTGCTGTGCAGGCTGCTGCCGATGGTGGAATCTCGTTTGAGGTTCCGGTCTACATGGGGTCGCGGTTTTTCCGGGTGAGGGTGCGTTGACTTTTCAGGATGGAAGCAGCAGTCTAGTGGAAAGTGGCTTGAAAAATGCGTGCGGTGGTTCAATGGGGTGGGTGAGGGCTGAACGGCGCGTGCCGGTGGGTGGGCAAACCGCTATGTGACTTCCGGAAATGCTTACATTCAGAGAAAAGATCGCCAAATTCTTTCACGAGAGCAGGCTGCTCCTTGCTGTGCTGCTCATTGCGGTGGCGGGTTATGGGGCTTACCTGATGAAGGTTTCTTCCGATCGCTATGACAGCGAGAGGCTCACGGCGGCGGCGGAGCGTTACCTGCGGAAGGGAATGACGAGGGATGCGCGGCACAGCCTTGCGCTGGCGCTCAAGTTCGACGCTGACAACCAGCGTGCGAAGGACCTGATGGTGCAGTTGGCCGACGGGGGAGATGAGGATGTGGAGTTACCGGGCGTGACTGCGCAGGCTTCGGATGGCGGCGACGGCGCGGGAGAGTGAGTCGGATGTCTGTGTTTGCGGAAAAGGCTTGAAGCCAGCCCTTGCCGTCCGGGAGAGCGTCTGACATGGAACGTGCAGAAGTCATGCCTGTAGCCGATTATCTTGTCACCATTGGGTTGGAAGTGCACTGTCAGCTGCGGACTGCCAGCAAGATGTTCTGTGGATGTGCGGTGCGGTATGGAGAGCCACCGAACACGCTGACCTGTCCGGTATGCCTTGGGATGCCCGGGGCGTTGCCGGTTCTGAATGGGGGGGCGATCCGGATGACGGTTCTGGCTGGTATGGTTCTTGGGTGCCGGACGCCGGAGGTGGTGAAGTGGGACCGGAAGAATTACTTTTATCCGGACATGCCGAAGAACTACCAGTTGTCGCAGTTTGATCTGCCGCTGTGTGTTGGGGGGGAGGTGCCGCTTTATGACGATGCGTATCCCAAAGACTGGCAGAAGCGGATTGCGAGGCCTGGACAGGTGATCGGGTTGACCCGGATTCATCTTGAGGAAGATGTGGCCAAGAGCACGCATCAGGGTGGGCAGACGATTATTGATTTCAACCGGGCGGGCACGCCTCTGATGGAACTGGTGAGTGAGCCTGAGATCGGGAGCGCGGAGGAAGCGGTGGCCTATCTGAACAGTCTGCGGCAGATGCTGGTGTATGCCGGGGTGAGTGATGCGGACATGGAGAAGGGGCAGATGCGGTGCGATGTGAACATTTCGCTGCGGCCGCGGGGGCAGGAGAAGCTTGGGGCGAAGATCGAGTTGAAGAACCTGAACAGTGTCTCGGCGGTGCGGAGGGCGATCCATTTCGAGGTGGAGCGTCAGGCAGATGAACTGGACCGGGGGATTGGGCAGGTGCAGAGCACGCGGAGGTGGGATGATGACCGGGGTGAAACGACGGTGATGCGGACGAAGGAGGACGCGCATGATTACCGGTATTTTCCGTGTCCGGATCTGGTGCCGCTGCGGACGGAAGCGCTGGTAGCGGAGATGCTGCCGCTGGTTCCGGAGCGACCGCATGAGAAGCGGGAGCGATTTGTGAGGGATTACGGGGTAAGCGGGTATGATGCCGTGGTGCTGACCTCCGAGCGTGCGCTTGCGGATTATTTCGAGGCAGCGGCGGTTGGTGTGCCGAAGCCGAAGACGGTGGCCAACTGGATCATCAACGATCTTCTTGGCCGGCTGGCGGCGGCGGAGAAGAGTCTGGCGGAGAATCCGGTGGAGGCGGGATCGCTGCGGGAACTGGCTTTGCTGGTGGAGAGCGGGCGTATCAATGGCAGTCAGGCCCGCGACGTTCTGGGCGAGATGGTGGCGACGGGGGGCTTGCCGGGGGAAATTGTGAAGCAGCGCGGGCTGGAGCAGGTGAGCGACACTGGATTTCTGGATGAGATCATCGGGCAGGTGATTGCCGGGAATTCCGATGCGGTGGCGAAGATCCGGGGCGGCAATGACAAGGCGATCAATGCGCTCAAGGGTCAGGTCATGAAGCTGAGCGGGGGCCGGGCGAATCCGCAGGTCGTGGGGGAGTTGCTGGCGGCGGCGATTGGCCGTTTGGAGGAATGAGGCCGTCTTCTCGGGCAACTCAGGCTGGAGAGGCGGAGTCTGCGGCTTGTTCGGCTTCCTCCTTGTCCTTGCGGGCGGCGATCCGGAGCATTTCGATATTGGCCATTTCGAAGATATCCTGAGCGATCATGTTCTGGCGCTGGAGTCTGACGGCTTTTGAGGCGAGGCGGGCGGCGGCGGCGAAGCGTTTCTGGGAGAAGGCGCGGTCTGCGCGCACTGTCAGGCGGCGGCTGCGGAAGATGCGGAGCCGCAGGTAGAGGAAAACGAGGGCGGCGAGGCCTGCGAGGGCGGCGAGGGCCTTGGGCCAGTAGAACGCGAAGTAGGTTTGCCATTTGGGGGCCAGGGGTGTTTCCTTGCGGCCGAGCGAGGTCATGGCGAATTCGATTTCCTGGGCTGTGAGGTCGCCGAAATTGATGCCGAGGGAGATTTTGACGGCATCATCTTTCCGGTCGTTGGCGGCGTAGACAGCAGCGAGAATGGCTTTTTCGTGATCGCGGAGCGTGGCGGTGCGGATGTCCGGCTGGAAGGCTTCCACTTCGACGAGGGCGTGCTGGGCGCGGTTCTTCTTGAGGAGGCCCATGGCGAGGGCGAGCCGGACGGGGGCGTTGCCCGGGTAGAGGACGGAGAGGCGGTAGAGTTGTTCGATGTCTTCCTCGCGGCCGAGCAGGAGGTTGAGGTAGGCGAGTTCGCTGCGGACGATGACATTGCCATTGAAGGCGTTGGACTGGCTGGCGACTTCGAGGATCTGCCGGACACGGCGGGCGTCCTTGAGGGCACGGGCCGCTGGGGTCAGTTTGGCGAGCAGGATGTGGGCGGTGGCTGGGAAGTCATCGATTCCCTTCTTGAAGGAACCGAGCATGAGGGAGTCGTTTCCGGCTGAGCAGATGAAGGCGATGGCCTCGCCGTAGGCTTCGGGGTCTTCGGCGTGGAGGCGCAGGGTTTCGATGTATTCCTCGCGGGCTCCGGAGGCTCCGGAGGCTTGGAGGATTCTGGCGCGGAACAGTT
>CAZSDE010000353.1:3680-4586 GCA_964605435.1 uncultured Akkermansia sp. | reverse complement strand
CGGGAATCAGACATGCACTCGCTCGCCGTCGGCTCCCCGATCCTCAAGCACGACCCCGCCACCAGCCGCTTCGTCCTCGAACTCCAGCTCCAGAAATCCCCGCAACTTGGCCCATGGGCCCCGCTCACCGGCTTCACCGTAACCCCCAACCCCAGCGCCGGCTCCCTCTCCATCGAAATCCCTGCCGCCCTCACCCCTCCCCACTTCTTCCGGGTGCTCGCTGAGTGAGGCCACCAGCATGGGTTCTCCATACCTGCATCATCAGCATCGGCCCAGAACAACCCAGCGAAGCTTTATGAGTCGGTCTGCATTATGCCAGACTGACCGCTGGCAGCAGACTGACCGATCTGAATCATTCCCCGCAGTTGCGTAGTCCGCGGGAAACAGTTCCCGTGGGAAATGTATGGTGTAGCGAAACAGACTACCTGATGACTCCGGCGAGCACTGCCGTCCCCTCTGCCGCGGCGGTGGTGGTTGCGGCAGTGCTGCCACCAACGCAAACCATTGCCGCTGAGTCAGGAGGGGGTCCCCTCCGCAACCTTTCCGACTGATGACTGCTTCAGCATCCCCGAGTACTCCTGCGCCTGGTGCGCGCATTGTCGTCCGCGACGAAGAATGGCTTGTCCGCCGTGTTGATCGCTCCACCGACGGCGGTGAATTGCTGCACTGCGACGGCGTTTCCGACCTCGTGCGAGGGCGTTCGGCCCTTTTTCTCACCAAACTGGAGAAGGATATCCTCATCCTTGATCCGGCGCGGACCGAGTTGGTGGCAGACGCCAGTTCGCACTTCAACAGCACCTTCCTCTACCTCGAAGCCAGACTGCGGCAGAGTACACCGAACGACGACCGAATTCACCTCGGCCACCGGGGCGTGATGAATCTGACGCCCTACCAGCTCGATCCAGC
>CAZSDE010000353.1:0-3670 GCA_964605435.1 uncultured Akkermansia sp. | reverse complement strand
TCAGGCATTGCGTCAGCCCCGTCAGCGCATCCTCATCGCCGATGCCGTCGGTCTGGGAAAAACTCTCGAAGCCGGCATTCTCGCATCCGAACTCATCGCGCGGGGGCGCGGTCAGCGCATCCTTGTCATCACGCTCAAGAGCATGCTCACCCAGTTCCAGAAGGAATTCTGGAGCCGCTTCTCCATTCCCCTTGTCCGCCTCGACTCGGTCGGACTGCAGCGCGTCCGCAATCAGATCCCGGCGAACCACAACCCATTCAATTACTACGATCGTTCCATCATCTCCATCGATACCCTCAAGAACAATCTCGAGTACCGCAATTACCTCGAGAATGCGTGGTGGGACATCATTGTCATCGACGAGTGCCATAATGTGGCCGCCCGCGCCGGCGAATCCGGCCTGTCCCGCCGCGCCCGGCTCGCCCGCATGCTCTCCTCGCGCTCGGACACACTGATTCTTCTGTCGGCGACCCCGCACGATGGTTCAGCCCGGAGCTTCGCCTCGCTCATGAGCCTGCTCGATCCCACCGCCATCAGTGATCCGGACGACTACACCCCCGCCGACTATCAGCACAAGGGCCTCGTCATCCGAAGGTTCAAGAAGGACATCCGCGACCAGGTGGCAGAGGATTTCAAGGAACGGTTGACCGAGCAGCTGCGGCACCCAGCCAGCGCTGAAGAGGAAGCCGCCTATGAGGCCCTGCTCGCCATTCCGTTTACCCAGAAAGGGAAGCGTCAAGCCGGCAAGCAGCAGGAACTTCAGCGCGTCGGCATGCAGAAAAGCATCTTCTCCAGCCCTGCCGCTGCTCTCGAATCCACTCATCGCCGCATTCAATTACTGCAGAGCGCAGAACACGGTCCGAATGAGGATGAACAGGCGGAAATCGCTGGACTGCAGACTTTCGCCGACGCCCTCAGAAAGATCAATGCCGCCCGATTCACCAAATTCCAGCGTCTCCTTACGCACCTGAAGGACAGCGACTATGGCTGGAAACCGTCAGATCCCGCAGACCGCCTCGTCATCTTCTCCGAACGGATCGAAACCCTGCAATGGCTGCTCGCCACCATGCCCGGCATGCTGGGAATGAAGGACGATCACTTTCAGATCCTTCACGGCGGCATGTCGGACACGGAACAGCAGGCTATCGTCGAGCGCTTTGGCCGCAGGGACGACCCCGTCCGCGTCCTGCTCTGCTCCGATGTCGCCTCCGAGGGCCTCAACCTTCACTATTTCTGCCACCGCCTCATCCACTTCGACCTGCCGTGGTCGCTGATGGTCTTCCAGCAGCGCAATGGAAGAGTCGACCGCTACGGCCAGCGCCACCAACCGCTCATCACCTATCTCTTCACCGAGACCACCGTCGAGCGCATCAAGGGCGACCTCCGCATCCTGGAAATCCTCCAGACCAAGGACGAGCAGGCGAACAAGAACCTCGGCGACCCCGCTTCCTTCCTCCATGTCTACGATCCCGACCGCGAGGCCGCCAGGGTCGAGGACGCCATGGCCGAACACGTCAGCCCGGAGGCCTTCGAGAAGAAGCTTGATGACAACGCCGCTCGCGCCGAGGAGCCTCCCGCAGAAAGCGGCGAGGACGATGACAGCGGCGGCGAATGGCTCCTTGGTCTCTTCTCACGGAGCACGGAAACACCAGAGAATTCCCCGCCGCCATCCACCACGTTCATCGCCGAGCCACCATCCCTCTTCGGTGACGATCGTTCCCATGGTGACTTTCTCTTCGCCAGAACCGCCCTCGAGCAGCTTTCCAACCCGCAGCCGATTGCCCAGTTTTCGCTCGATGAAGCCGATCGCACCATCAGCCTCACCGCCCCGCGCGACCTGCAGGAACGCCTCCGGCTAGCCATGCCCGCCGAAGCACGGTCCCGAGACCACCGCTACACGCTCACCACCAGCCGCGAAGCCATGGCTGAAGCCATCGACCGTGCCCGCCAGGCCCGCCGCGACGAAGAGACGTGGCCTGCCCTTCATTACCTCTGGCCTCAGCACCCCATCATGGAATGGCTCACCCAGCGCGTACTTACTGCCTTCGGCCGCCACCGCGCCCCCGTCATCCACCTGCCGCAACTCGCCCACGGCGAACTGGCCTTCATCCTCCTCAGCCTGATCCCGAACCGCAAAGGCCAGCCCCTTCTCATCGAATGGCGCGTCGCTATCCTCCAGCAGGACCAGTGGCACCTTGAACCATTCCCGGACTTCACCCGCCGCACCGGTCTCAAAGCCGGCCAACTCCCCAACAGCGGCAAGCCCATCGACTCCACCTCCCTCCAGCAGCACCTCCCCGCCGCCGTCAGCACCATGCGCCAATTCATGGTCGGTTGCCAGAAAACCTTCGCCGCCGACATGGCCGCCCGCCTCGAAAAAACGCTCGACGACCTCGCCCGGCTCCAAGGCCACCAGGAAGAACAACTCGAACTCCGCTTCGCAGAATCAGGACTCGCCGAAAACCTCAAGCGTGGCCAGCGTGAGCAACGCACCCAGCACATCCGCAAGGTCTTCGACGAATACCGCGACTGGGTCCGCGATACCATGACCACCGAACCGGAACCCTTCATCCAGGTGCTGGCGGCCGCCACCAAAGGATGAAGGATGAAGGATGAAGGATGAAGGATGAAGGATGAAGGAAGAGGAACCGCCATTTGATTTGAGAGAGAGGACGAAGCTGTTCGGGCTTCGGGTGGTGCGGATGTTTGTCGCGCTGCCCAAGACCGATGAGGCACGGGTGCTGGGAAAGCAGGCTCTTCGCTCTGGCACTTCCGTTGGTGCGAACTACCGCGAGGCGCACCGCTCACGCTCCAAGCCGGAGTTCATCGCCAAACTCGGCGACTGCCTGAAGGAATTGGATGAGACCGCCTATTGGCTCGAACTCCTCGCGGAATCCGGCATCGTCCCTTCCGCGAAACTGGCCTCGCTTCAGGACGAGACCAACCAACTCCTCGCGATCCTCACGACAATCTCCAAGAGCGCGAAGCGCACTCCATCCGCTTCATAATTCATCATTCCTAATTCATCATTCTCTTCAGATGCTTGATTCTTCAGTCCAGACCTTCTCCGGCATCGCCAATGAAAACGAATTCTACGGCCACCACTACCTCGCCGAAGTCTTCCAGGGCGACATCAAGGCGCTGATCGACCAATGGAATGCCGCCGAGGAAGCCGGCGTGCAGGACCAGCGCTCCCCGGATTCTTCTGCAATTCATAATTCATCCTTCATAATTCATCCTTTCCCCTTCCGCGCCCCGCACCGCCGCCTTGGGGGACTCGGGGGAAAATGGTTCTCCGGCGTCTCCGCCTTCGCCCGGCTCAAGGACCCCGCCGAACGCCTCCGCGCCCACGCTGCGCTTCATCAGCCGCTGCTGGAGGCTCTTGGCTACCGCGTCCAGCCGCGCCAGCTCGAACTGCAGGCCGGCCAGCCCGTGCCCGTGTGGAGCGTGCTCGGCAAGGACGGCGACCCACCGCGCCTGCTCGTCGTCCCCGCCTTTGATCCCCAGGCCGCCGAAGACGCCGACATCTTCGAGCACCGCCCGGCCCTCGTTGATCAGCCTCTGCCGCAGATTCATCCTTCATCCTTCATCATTCATAATTCCTTTTCCGCCGACCACCCGCCGCGTTTCATCCTGCTCATCGGCCTCAGCGAGTGGCTGCTGCTGGACC
>CAZSDE010000352.1:502-4611 GCA_964605435.1 uncultured Akkermansia sp. | reverse complement strand
AAACCCTGACAGCTCCCGCCAGCCCGATCGGACTCGCTTCTCTCCACGGTGGCAGAGTTCTCGCCATCGCCTTCAAGGGCGGCCGCCTCCAGTGGCACGCCGCCGATGGTTCTTTCCTCGACGCCGCCGACGGCCCGCTCGCCCCGGACGCCACCATCCTCCTCGCAGCATCTTCCCAATCAATTCTCATCGCGCGGCCCGACCGCAAGGCTCTGCTCTGTCCTCCCCGCCGCCCGTTCGCCCTCGAACGCACCATCGGCAACCCGAACGATCCCGCCATCCTCGCCAGCCGCACCACGGCCCTCGCCTTCTCGTCAGATGCCCGCCTCCTCGCCACCGGCGGAGGCGTTCCCTCCCGACAGGGCGAAGTCCGCATCTGGAACACCAGCGACGGTGCCCACGTACTCACCCTCCAGAATCCCCACTCGGATACCGTCAACGCCCTCGCCTTCTCCCCAGACGATACCCTCCTCGCCACCGCCGGAAGCGATCGCTGGACCCGCATCTTCCGCACGGACGACGGATCCCGTACCCACGCCTTCGAAGGCCACAGCGCCGCCGTCCTCTCCGTCGCATGGCGCTGCGACGGCCTCGCCCTCGCCACCGGCTCCGCCGACAAAACCCTCCGCCTCTGGGACGTCGCCGAATCCAAACAAATCAAGGCCCTCTCCTCCTTCACCAAGGAAGTCAGCGCCCTCTCATGGCTCGGTTCCTCAGACGCCATCGCCTCAGCCTCCGGCGACGAAGGAGTCCGCATCAACGAAGAAAAACTTCCAGGAAGTAAAAGCTTTTGTTTCACCCTCGCCGCCGACCCTCACGGACGGATTCTGGCCGTCGGCGGTGAAGACGGCATCCTCCGTCTCTGGAATGCCTCCGATAAAAAACTTCTCTGGGAAGCCGCGGGATTTTGAGAATGAAGGTTTGGTAATGGGCTGAGCGCGGCAGGCCCGTGACGGGTTGTCTCACAACCCAAAGCGACGAACCGCCCGGTCACGGGAGTACAGTTTGCAGCATTGCCGCATAAGCGGCAGGTGTCACTACGCGTCTTCACTAAGAAATTGCTGGAATTAATCAAAAAAATTCATAGTTTTCACAAGACGCTAAGCTTCTTTGCGTTCCTTTGGTGATTAACTTGACATGAAAGTAGACAGACTCAGTCTCTTCCGGCGTTTCCGCCTTCCAGCCATTGCCGCCATCTATGCTTCGCTGGCGGCGCTTTCATGGCTGGCGGCCTTCCTGCTCCGCTTCGATTTCAATCCCGGGGGCGGGCAGCGCAGCTACTGGCCGGTCTGCCTCGCTCTGCTTCCCTTTGTGGTGCCGCTGAAGATGGCCTTGCTTGGGGTGGCCCGGCAGTACCGGGGACTGCTCTCATTCTTCCGGATTTCCGACGCGATCCGCATTGCGGTGGCGGCGCTGGCCGGTGCGGTGCTGCTGTTCGTGCTGGCTCCATCGGTACTGCGTGGCCCGCTGCCTCTGCCCCGCGGAGTGCTTCTCATCGATGCGATCGTCTTCACGGCCTTTGTGATCGGTTTCCGCCTTGTCATGCGGCTTCGTTCAGAACGTCCGAAGGTACCCAGGAAACATGGTATCGCCGTGACCCGGGTCGCGGTGATCGGTGCGGGCAGCGCGGGCGGCAGTGTCATTTCCGAACTCCTCAAGAAGACGTCCCTCGGTCTCCAACCGGTGGTGGTGCTGGACGACAACACTAGCCTCCACGGTCTCAAAGTGCACGATGTTCCCGTCTGGGGACCGCTGCATCATCTGGAATCGGCCATCGACCGCTTTCAGGTGGGCAAGGTTCTCCTCGCGATTCCATCGGCCAAACCGAGCCGCCTCCGCGAGATCGTCTCGCTCTGCAGCCGTCTCCGGATGCCCTGCGTGACCGTTCCCTCCATGGACCAGTTGGCGACGGGCAAGGTGGCCTACTCGACCCTGAAGCCGGTTGCCATCGAGGATCTGCTGGGACGCGACCCGGTCACCATGAGGACGGATCAGATCAACGACCTTCTCCGCGACCGCACGGTGCTGGTGACGGGAGCCGGTGGCAGCATCGGCAGCGAACTCTGCCGCCAGATCGCAAGGTGCCGTCCCAATGCCATCGTCATCCTTGATCATTCGGAACCAGCCCTCTTCACGATCGAACAGGAACTGAAGAAGAACTTTCAGGAGGTCCCCGTCATCGCTGTGGTGGCTTCCATCCTCGATGAAACCCGCCTCCAGCGCATCTTCCGCGAATCATCCCCGGAAATCGTCTATCACGCCGCGGCCCACAAGCACGTGCCCATGATGGAATTCCAGCCGGACGAAGCCATCCGCAACAATGCCTTCGGAACCCGCTGCCTCATCCGCACGGCCGCCCGCTTCGGGGTGGATCGCTTCGTTCTCATCTCCACGGACAAGGCCATTAATCCCACCAGCGTGATGGGAGCGACCAAACGGCTCGCCGAACTCTACCTTCAGGCCTTCCAGCAGCAGCACCCCGGCAAAACCCGGTTCTCGGCCGTCCGCTTCGGCAATGTCCTCGGTTCCTCCGGCAGCGTCATCCCCATCTTCAAACAGCAGATCCTCGAGGGAGGTCCCGTCACGGTCACTCACCCGGACATGACAAGGTTCTTCATGACCATCCCGGAAGCCGTCGGCCTCGTCCTCACCAGCTCCACGCTCTCCACCGGTGGCGAAATCTTCGTCCTCGACATGGGCGAACCCGTCCACATCCGCGACCTCGCCACCCAGATGATCGAACTCTCGGGTCTGCGTCCCAACAAAACCATCGAAATCAAATACACCGGCCCCCGCCCAGGCGAGAAACTGTACGAGGAAATCAGCCACCGCGGCGAGGAACTCTCCCATACCTCCCACCCGCGCATCATGCGCTTCACAGGCCCAGGATCGTCCCTCCCGGACATCGAGTCCCACTTCGCTTCCCTCGGCAATGCCCTCTCCGACGCCGACGCCCACGAACTCCGCGAACTGCTCCACACCATCATCCCGGAATACACCGGCGCGTCCCAGCTGGCCTCCCCACCGCCAGCACCCGCCCCTCCCGAAAGCACGTCTCCGCCCAGCCCACCACTCGGAGACCTTTCGCTCGCTCCCTCCTGACCCCACCCCGCTCACAGGTACGGCTCCCCCTGATCCCCAAGGGATTAAAGCGCTGCAGTTTTAATAAGATATTTTCCAAAATTTGCTTTTCCTGAAAGCTTATGCGGTTTATTAGAATTTCCATGATTTCCGAAAATCAAAGCGGTTGCTGTCTTGTTTCTGGAACCAATCCTGGGCTGGTCCGGCTGCTGGTGCTGGCTGGGCTGTCTCAGCCGCTGCTGGCGCAATCTCCGGACAGTTCGCAGTTTGATTTCATGACGCGGCCATCGCGGGTACCGGTGCGGCAGGCCCCCGCGGCAGCCGCGGCGCCCGCTCCGGCGGAGACGGCTTCAGGGATTCCGCTGCCGGATCCGGCCCTGACGGGGGAGACCCCTGCGGTGACGCCGACTCCTCTGCCGGGAACAAGTGGCGATGCGCAGTCCACATCGACGGAAGCACCGCCGGCCGCCACGGAGGCGCCTGACATAGACATCTCGGCGGATTCGCTCTTTCCGGAATGGCTCCGGTTCGGAATTGGCATCCAGAGCCTCTACGACAGCAATATCTTCCTCCAGCCAGACAACGAGGAGGCGGACTGGGTCAATCGGGTCACACCAGGCATCACCGCCCTCTTCGGGGAACGGCGCACTGGCAGCGGCACGGGATCGGGCAGCGATTGGTACGGAGAGGCCCGCTACACCCCGGCATGGACCACCTATGCCTCGAACTCGGAGATCAACCGCTTCGACCACGCCGGCGGCATCGAAGGCCGTCTCCAGCAGCCACTCCTCACGGGGATCGCCGGACTCGACTACCGGGAGAACACCGCCAACAACCGCTTCACCCGGGACCTCTTCACGACGACCACCACCCGGGCCTACACGGGCGCGGATTACGTCCTCGGCCCCAGCACCTTCCTTGAAGGCAATCTCGAATGGTCCCGGCTCGAGCGCGGCGGCAGCCTCCAGGACTCCAACCAGCGCTACAACGACGAAGATACCCTCATGGCCCGCGCCGCCGCCCTCTGG
>CAZSDE010000352.1:0-492 GCA_964605435.1 uncultured Akkermansia sp. | reverse complement strand
CAGCTCAGCGCCGCCACCCGGCTCGGCCCAGCCGTCCGCTACGAACAGATCGATTCCTCGATCAATGCCGACCGCGACATCGTGCACACCCTCGTCGCCATCAATTACAACCCAGAGAGCATCTTCACCCTGCGTGGTGACATGGGCGCACAGTGGGTCTCGCTCGACACGGGCCGCACCTTCTGGGCCCCCTCAGCCCGCCTCAGCGGCCTCTGGGACGTCGATGCCCTCTGGAAAATCGGCTTCCAGGCCTACTCCAACTCCACCGCCTCTCCCCAGGGAATCGACTCCACCCAGCAAAGCACGGGCCTGAGCGCTGATGTTTCATGGGTTCCCGACGAACTCCTCCTCGTCGCCGCCGGTCTCGGCTACGAACGCGCCTCCTTCGAATTCCATGACAGTCCTTCCCAGGACCGCGACGATGACTACTTCTTCGGTAACCTCGCCCTCCGCATCACCCCGGCCGACTCCAACCTCGGCTTCGAAGTCTTC
>CAZSDE010000351.1:0-4616 GCA_964605435.1 uncultured Akkermansia sp. | reverse complement strand
CCCGATAGCATGGCGGCGCGGGCCGCGCGGGATCTGAGCAGCGACAACCGTTTGGTGCTGTCGGGTACGCCGATTGAGAATCGGCTGCTTGATGTGTGGAGTCTGATGTCGTTTTCGATGCCTGGAGTGCTGGGGAACCGGAAGTATTTCCGGGACCGGTTTGACCGCCGCAAGGATGCGGGGGCGCAGGGACGGCTCAGTGCGCGGCTGCGGCCATTTCTGCTGCGGCGGACGAAGAATCAGGTGGCGCTGGATCTGCCGAGCCGGACCGAGGAAGACATCCTCAGTCCGCTGGAGGAAGCGCAGGAGAATCTCTATGCGGCTGAGCTGGCGAGGATGCAGAGGATTCTGCTGGGACTCGACAGTGATGCGGCGCTGCAGAAGAACAGCTTTGTGGTGCTGCAGGGGTTGATGCGGCTGCGGCAGATCTGCTGTCATCCTGGACTGATTGACGACCAGCATCTGGCGGTGCCGAGTGCGAAGATGAATGCGCTCTTCTATCTGCTCGATCAGCTGCGGGAAGCGAATCACAAGGTCCTCGTCTTTTCGCAGTTCACATCGATGCTCGACATCATCCGGGATCGGTTGGTCGAGGAAGATCGTCCGCATCTGATGCTGACGGGTCAGACCAAGGACCGGGATGCGGTGGTGCGGACGTTCCATACGAGCCGGGATCCGCATGTGTTTCTGCTCAGTCTGAAGGCCGGGGGAACTGGTCTCAATCTGACATCGGCGAGTTATGTGGTGCTGTATGATCCATGGTGGAATCCTGCGGTGGAGAATCAGGCCATTGACCGGACGCACCGGATTGGGCAGACGAATCCGGTGATGGCGTACCGTTTGCTGGCGCGGAACACGGTGGAGGAGAAGATCCGGAGGCTGCAGCATCAGAAGCAGCAGCTGGTGACCGGAGTGCTGGGCGAAGAGAGTTTCACGCGGAACCTCGGGCTCGAGGACATCCGGTCGCTTTTCACCCGGGATGAGGAACCGCTGGAGGAAGTGGCGCGTCCGAAGCGCCGGGGCGGGCGGAAGGCCGTGGATCTGGACGACTGAGCCGGGGATGTGGCGTGTGCCGGGGATCAGGGGGCGACATTGCCGCCGTGCCACTGGAGTTTCTGGCGGAGGACGCCGTAGAAAGAGAATTCCGGCATGGTGATGAGGGGGATGTCGACTGGGCCGCGGCGGAGCGTGACTGGCTGATCGCGGCAGAGCGGGAAGGGGTCGCCTCCGTCGATGCTGAGGAGGAGTTCCTCCGGACGGCCGGCCGGGAGGAGGTCGATGCTGACGTCGTCGCGGACGATGCAGGAACGGTTGGCGATGGCGTGGGGGCAGACTGGGGTGATGCAGAAGACTTCTGCGCCCGGGTGGATGATGGGGCCGCCTGCGGATAGGCTGTAGGCGGTGCTGCCGGTGGGAGTGGAGACGAGGAGACCGTCGCCGTGGTAGGCATTGAGGAATTCGCCATCGATGCGGACTTCGACGGTGACCGTGCGGGAAATGGCTCCGCGGGTGACGACGACCTCGTTGAGGCCTGTCTGGCGGATGGGCTCGCCGTCGCTGGTGGTGAAGGCGGCCTCGATGGTGCGGCGGCGGCTGAGTTGATATGATTGGGATGCAAGCAGGCGGACGAAGCGCTGCATGTCATCGGCGGTGGTGGTGGTGAGGAAGCCGAGTCTGCCGATATTGATGGCGGCGAGCGGGCGGACTTTGGTCCCCATGAGGCTGGCCGTGCGGAGAAGCGTGCCATCGCCGCCGAGGATCACGACGAGGTCGGCGAGATCACCCAGTTCCGGAAGCGGGATGCCATCGGCTGAGCCCATGAGGGCGGCGGCCGATTCGTCCGGGATGACGCGGGCTCCTTCCGAAGCGAGCAGGTGGGCGAGCCGGGCGGCCAGCGAGGCGGCGTCGGGTTTGGTGGGATTGGCCACCAGTCCGATGGCAGGCGCGTTCATGCGGGTTGGGAAGAAAGGGAGACGGTTGGTGGAGCGACTGGAATCAGATGGCTCTGGATGCTGAATCTGCCACCGTAAAGGAGTCGGCTGGAAAAGGGAAGCGCGTCCCTGGGGTGAGCAGGGACGCGCTTGGTGGCTGAGGGAATGCCGGGCGTTTTCCGGCGATCTGTTCCTTTGGCGTCAGGGGGTCTGGATGCGGACGCGGAAGTAGCGGGTGCCCGGGGTGATGGGGTACGCTCTGGTGGTGGCGGCGTCCGTGGCGGTGATGCCTGTTTCGACGGTGGTCCAGTTCACGAGGTTGGCGCTGCCTTCGACCTGGTAGTTGACGCCGGGGCGGGACGTCCATGTGAGGGCGAGGTCAGCTCCCGAACGCTGGACATTGGTGACGCGGATGCCTTCCGGACCTCCTGCGAAGAGGCTGTAGAGTTCGTTCCGGTTGAGGATGCCGTTGTAGAGGCGGAACTCATTGAAGGCACCGTTGAGGTTCGGGTCACCGGCGTACTGCGAGCGTCCCAGCCAGTTATTGAGGTCCTCGACCTGGTTGAGGCGGAAGTCGAGGGCGGCGTTCTGCTGGATCCATGAGCCATCGCGGTTGAAGCTGGAGATGGTGGCGGTGCCCGAACTGGAATCCATGGTGGCGGCGAAGAAGATTTCGACGCCGGGGCCTGGGTCGAAGAGGCCGACATTGGTGAGGGACCAATCGTAGAGCGATTCACCGGAGGTTGGCGTTTTGATGGCCAGCCGCTGGTCATTGAGGTTCGTGCCGCGGGAAGCAGAGAGGAAGAAGTAGCTGCTGCCGTTGCCGATGGGGTTGGGAGGAACCTCGCCGTTCGTGCTGTTTCCGAAGTCCCAGACGCGTGCCCAGTTCGCCGCGGAATCGATGGTGAGCCATGCGACTGCGGTGAGTCGGGATTTGCTGCTGATGATGCCGTTGGGGAGGTCGACGTAGGGCGAAGCGCCGTTGTTGGGACCGCCGGGGAGGTAGAGGCTTGCTCCGTTTGCGGTGGCACCCGATCCACGGACGACGGCGTGGGCTCCGCCGACCGAGTCGATGACCGTGGTGCCGTCGGCGACATCGCCGGTCAGTTCGTTGAACGTCCAGCGGTGGGCCATGGTGCGTTCCGTGGCGATCGGGCTGGCCGGGATGGGGTCCGAGCCATCGAGGGCGAGGTCGTTATCCGAATCCGGGTTGGATGGATCCGATCCGGCGGCGATTTCTGCGGCGTCGCCGAGGCCATCGCCGTCCGTATCCGGGTTGGTGGGGCTGCTGCCTGTGTTTGTGGGCGAGACGAAGAGGTTGGTGCCTGTTTCCACGGTGTCGCTGAGGCCATCGCCGTCGGTGTCGGGCTTGGTGGGGTCCGAGCCGAGGCCCATTTCCTGGAGGGCGGTGAGTCCATCGCCATCGAGGTCCGATCCCGGAGCGGGGGCGGTTGGGTTGCGGTCGAGGTACCATTCCGGCCAGCCGCTTGGGTGCATGACCTTGAGGGTGGTGATGTCCGTGGCTGGGTTGGTGCCTGTGGGGAGGGTAGCAGGTCCTTTGGCGAAGCTCTTCTGGACGTCATTCGGGGTGAAGGCACCCGAGTAGACGCGGAACTCGTCGAATTCGCCGGCGAGGCTGCCGTCGCCTGCCCAGTTCGATCGGCCGAGCCAGCAGTTGACGTCGTTGAGCTGATTGAGTTTGAGCGGGGTGCCTGGGGTGGGAATGGCCACGCCGTTTTCGTAGTAGTTCAGTTTCCCGGTGGTTTCGTCGATGGTGAGGACGAAGTGGAGCGGGGCGCCGACCGTGCCGGGGGTGGCATTGAAGTCGACACCGTAGTTGTTTCCGGTGCCGCCGAACGGGTCATCATTGGTCCAGTCGATCCGGCGGAGGTTGACATCATCGCCGCGGGCACCGGTGATGATGAGGTAGTCCATGCCGCGCGTGTTGTTCTGATTGAGGCGCTGGGTCGAGAAGACTTCGCCGAGGGCGTAGCCTGGGTAGGTCGAGCCGAAGTCGAGGATGCGCTGCCATGCGCCATCGGCACGTGGCGTGATGGTGACCCATCCTTCGAAGGTGACCGAGCCCCGGCCGCCGCGGTCGCGCGAGAAGCGGGAGGCGAGGCCATTGGGGAGGTCGACGTAGGCAGCGGGGCCATTGCTGCCGCCCCAACCGGCTCCGGGGAGGGAGATGGCGCTGCCGGTCCATGTGGCTCCTTCGCCGCGGACTTGGCCATGCCAGCCACTGATGGTGTCGGTGACTTTGGCCCCGGAGGTTTCGTTGAAGCCGTAGCGGGCGCTGAGGAAGATGACGGGGATGGAAGAAGCGCTCAGCGGATTGGACCCGGCGGCGACTTCGGCACCGTCCGAGTAGGTATCGCCGTCGGTATCGGTGTCGAGCGGGTCCGTGCCGATGGTGACTTCCTGACCGTCCGTGAGGCCATCGCCGTCCGAGTCCGGGATGAGGGGATTGGTGCCGATGGCGGCTTCGACGCCGTCATTGGCTCCGTCTGCGTCCGTATCGGCGAGTTGCGGGTTGGTGCCCGCCTGGAATTCCTGGAGGTTGGTGCGGGTATCGCCATCCGGGTCGAGGGCAGCCTGGCCACCGGTGGCAATGTTGACGCCGGGTCCGGCGTAGAGGGCTTCCCACCAATCCGGGAGGCCATCGCCATCGAAGTCCGTGGGAGG
>CAZSDE010000350.1:0-4628 GCA_964605435.1 uncultured Akkermansia sp. | reverse complement strand
TCGCTCCGGGTCTGCGGAGAGGGGTGTGCGCTTGTGGTGAGGGAGCCTCGTTGTCATGTTCGTGTGTGAAGATTTCCGTTTTGCGTGAGGAGTGTGCTTGTCGTCTGGCGGGGGCGAAGGTGGCATGAGATTCAGGAGGATCATGACGATGCTGGGTTGGTTTCTGCTTCTGCTGGTGGTGTTGGGTGGCGTGTTGTGGTGGCTGGCGGGGGATGGTCGGGGTGTGGGGTGGGCGCAGCGGGTGGTGCGGGATCGGTTTCCGGATGTTCCGGTGGTGACGGTGGGGGAACTGGCTGCGTGGCTGCGGGAGGGTGGTGGGCGGATTCCGGTGATTCTTGATGCGAGGACTGGGGAAGAGCAGTCGGTTTCGATGCTGCCTGGGGCGGTGGCGGTGGATCCTGATGCTGGGGCCGGGGATGTGCTGGGTGGGCGCGATCCGGGGCGGACCGTGGTGGTTTACTGTGCGGCGGGGTACCGGGGGGCGCGGCTGGCGCGGAGGCTGCGGCAGGCAGGCTGGGAGGACGTGCGCAATCTTGACGGGGGGATTTTTGCGTGGGGCAACGCAGGTTTGCCGCTGGAGCGATCGGGTCGGCGGGTGGGCGAAGTGCATCCGCATTCGTCAATATTTGTGAGGATGCTGCGGAATCCGTTGGGTAGGGACCCGGAGCGATGATTTTCTGTTAAGTTTGATGTTCAAGCCGTTCCGATGTTTGACATCTGGGAGGAAATCGGGCATGAGCGGGTTATGCTGATGGATCGAAGCAACGTGACGGGGCTTTTGGCGGGCCTTGGGGTGGTGGCTGTGCTGGCGGGCTGCCGGGAGGCGGTGGTGGCACCGGTGGCTGGGCCTCCGGTGGTTGCGGTGGCGGCGGCGCTGCAGCGGGATGTGCCGGTGGTGGTTGAGCTGATTGGTCAGACGGAGGCGACGGCGAATGTGGAGATCCGGCCGCGGATTGATGGGACGGTGGAGCGGATTGAATTTGCGGAGGGGAGTGAAGTGAAGGCAGGTGATCTGCTGTTTGTGCTCGACCGGAAGCCATTGGAGGAAAAGCTGGCGGCGGCGCGCGGGGATGTGGGGCAGTTGAAGGCGGCGCTGGGGCGGGCGCGACAGGATGTGGAGCGGTTTGCGCCGCTGGCGGCGCGTGGAGCGGTACCGCAGAAGGATCTGGACACGGCGAAGGCGGTGGAGCAGCAGGCCCTCGCGGCATTGTCATCTGGCGAGGCCAAGGAACGGGCGGCTGCGTTGGATCTGGGGTATGCGGAGATCACGGCACCGGTGCCTGGGATTATCGGGGCCAAGGGGGTGGATGTGGGTTCTGTGGTGGCGCGGGCGGGCAATGGTCCGGCCATGGCGGTCATTTCGCCATTTGATCCGATTTGGGTGAACATAGAAATCAGCGAAGTGGCCTATCTGAACAATGCAGAGTTTTTCCGTGGGCAGGAGGTGGTTTCGCCGGTGTTTTCGCTGATACTGGCGAATGGGAAGGTGCACCGGGAGACCGGGCGGCTGTCGTTTGTGGATCGGGCGGTGAATCCCGCGACGGGGACGCTGCGGGTGCGGGTGGAGTTTCCGAATCCTGAGAAGATCATCCGGCCCGGGCAGTTCTGCCGGGTGCGGGCGCAGGGGAAGCCTCTGCGGGGGGCTTTGCTGCTGCCGCAGCGGGCGGTTCAGGAACTGCAGGGGCGGCACAGTGTGATGGTGGCTGATGCGGGAGGGAAAATTGGTTTCCGGCCCGTGAAGACTGGGCAGAGGGTGGGGTCGCTCTGGGTGATTGAGTCTGGGCTGCAGCCTGGCGAGACGGTAGTGATTGAGGGGATGCAGAAGGTGAGGGATGGGGCGGTGGCGAAGCTGGAAGCGGCGGTGATTGATGACAGTCCGCTGCGGGAGCTTGCGGCGGGGTTGCCGGGGGCAGTGAAGTCACCGGAAGCGGGAGGGGAACCGCGCTGAGCGCCGGCACGCCATGGCAGAATTCTTCATCCGTCGGCCGATTGTGGCCATGGTTCTGTCGATCCTGATGGTCATCATCGGGTCGTTTGTGCTGATGCGGCTGCCGGTTTCCGAGTATCCGGAGGTGAGTCCATCGGTGGTGAATGTGACGGCGAATTTCCGTGGGGCTGATGCCGAGGCGGTGGAGGGATCGGTGGCCACGCCACTGGAGGCGCAGATCAACGGGGTGGAGAACATGCTGTACATGAAATCGACCAATGGGGCGGACGGGTCGATGACCCTGAGTGCCACCTTTGATCTGGGGACGAGTGTGAATCTCAATCAGGTCAACGTGCAGAACCGGGCGTCGCTCGCGTTTCCGCGGCTGCCTGAGTCGGTGACGCGTGATGGGGTCAGTGTGAAGCGGTCGAGTCCGGACATTCTGCTGGCGGTGGGCTTGTATTCGCCCGGGGGGACGTATGATTCCGTGTTTCTGTCGAACTATGCGGCGATCAATGTGATTGATGCGCTGGCGCGGGTGCCGGGGGTTGGGGATGTGAGGAATTTCAGTGCGCAGGATTATTCCATGCGGTTGTGGGTGAATCCCGAGCGGCTGGCGTCGCTGGGGCTGACGCCTGCGGATGTGATTGGGGCCGTGCGGGAGCAGAATGTGCAGGCGGCGGCTGGGTTGATCGGGGCGGAGCCGGCGCGGGTTGGGCAGGAGTATCAGTACAATGTGCGGGCGAGTGGATTGCTGCAGGAACCGGAGGAATTCGGTGAGATCATTGTGCGTTCCAATTCCGATGGGTCGCAGGTGAAGCTGCGGGATGTGGCGCGGATTGAGATGGGTGCGCAGACGTACGCGGCTTCGGCGCGGACGAATGGATTGCCTGCCTGCGGGCTGGGGATTTATCTGGCACCCGGGGCGAACGCGCTGGCGACTGCGGCGGCGGTGCGGGCGCAGCTCGAGGCGGCGGCGTCGAAGTTTCCGCCGGACATGGCCTATGAAGTGACGCTGGATGCGACGCTGCCGATTACGGCATCGATGGAAGAGATTGTGCACACGCTGGTGGAGGCGGTGGTGCTGGTGATTCTGGTGGTGTTTGTGTTTCTGCAGAGTTTCCGGGCGACCTTGATTCCGATGATTACGGTGCCTGTGGCGCTGCTGGGAACCTTCATGGTGTTTCCGCTGCTCGGATTCACGGTGAACACGCTTACCCTGTTCGGGCTGGTGCTGGCGATTGGGATTGTGGTCGACGATGCCATTGTGGTGGTGGAGGCGGTCATGCATCATCTGGAGCATGGGATGTCGCCGGTGGAGGCGACGAAGCAGGCGATGAAGGAAGTGACTGGTCCGGTGGTGGCGATTGCGCTGATTCTGTGTGCGGTGTTTGTGCCGGTGGCGTTCATGCCTGGGCTCACGGGGACGCTGTATCAGCAGTTTGCGATTACGATTGCGGCCAGCGTGATTTTTTCGGCGGTGAATGCGCTGACGCTGAGTCCGGCGCTCGCGGCCAAGCTGCTGCGGCCGCCGCAGCCTGCGCGTGGTCCGCTGGGATGGTTCTTCCGGGCCTTCAACCGGGTCTTTGATGCGGTCACGGCGCGGTATACTGGGGTGGTGGGATTTCTGGTGCGGCGTTCGGCGCGGGCCATGCTGATATTGGTGGCGGCGGTGGTGGGGATATTTGTGATTGGGAAGCGGGTGCCGGGCGGGTTCATTCCTGATGAGGACAAGGGGTATTTCTTTGTGGCGGCGCAGTTGCCGGATGCGGCTTCGCTGCAGCGGACGCTGGCGGTTTGTGGAAAGGTGGAGGAAACCCTGCGGAAGACCGAGGGAGTGCGGTCGACGATTACGATTGGGGGATTCAACATTCTGAGCGGGGTGAATGCGCCCAATGCGGCGACCTTCTTTGTGGGTTTGCGGGATTGGAAAGAGCGGACGTCGCCTGAGCAGCATGTGAAGCGGCTGATGGCGCGGCTGGGTGGTCAGCTGGCGCAGTTTCCGGAGGCGAGGATTCTGGTGTTTGGTCCGCCGTCGCTGCCGGGTTACGGCAGTGCGTCCGGGTTCACCTTTGAGCTGCAGGACCGAGCGGGCGGGAGTGTGGGGGAGCTGGCGGCGATGACGCAGAAATTTCTTGGCGAGGCGATGCGGCGGCCTGAGCTGAGCCGTCTGTTTACGGGATTCCAGCCGGTGGTGCCGCAGACGCGCGTGGAACTGGACCGGGAGAAGTGCCGCAAGCTGGGGGTGCAGGTGAGCGACGTCTACAGTGCGCTCCAGGCGTATCTGGGCGGGGCGTATGTGAATGATTTCAATCGGTTCGGGCGGGTGTACCGAGTCTTGCTGCAGGCCGACCCTGAGTTTACGGGGAAGCCCGACGACATCGGGAAATTCCGGGTACGGAACCGGGAGGGAGGGATGGTGCCGTTGGACACGCTCGTGAAGGTATCGCAGACGAGTGGCCCGGCGTTTACGAACCGCTACAATCTGTACCGTGCGGCGGAGATCACGGGGGCACCGGCTCCGGGTTACAGTTCGGCGCAGGCGGTGGCGGCGATGGAGGAAGTGGCGGCGGCGGTTCTGCCTGCTGGCTATGGCTATGAATGGACTGGGCTGACGTATCAGGAGAAGAAGGCCGAGGGGCAGGCCGGCGTGATTTTCGGGCTGGCGATCATTTTTGTGTTTCTGCTGCTGGCGGCGCAG
>CAZSDE010000349.1:0-4651 GCA_964605435.1 uncultured Akkermansia sp. | reverse complement strand
TGGGCCGGTGGATTTTTTCATTCTGGACGCTGATGTGCCGGCGTATCCGCAGCTGGTTCGGGAGCAGCGGGAATGGCTGGCGCAGCAGGTGAAGCAGTCGGGGGCGAGGTGGAAGCTGGCGGTGTTTCATCATCCACCGGTGACATCGAATGCGTGGCGTCCGGGGGCATCGTGGATGGCGTGGCCGGAGCTGGCGCAGGTTGATGCGATTTTCTGCGGGCACGATCATTTCTATGAACGGCTGATCTATCTGGGAAAGCCCCTGGTGATCTGCGGGGCGGGCGGTGCCAGTTTTTACGGGTTCAGCAATCCACCGCATCCGGCCAGTCAGTTTCGTTTGTCTGGTTGGTCGGCGGCGCGGGTGGTGGCGCACAGTCAGGGACTGGTGATTGAGTGTCATGAGGCTGGCACGGATGGGAGCGATGCGGTGCGGGAGTCGCTCACGCTGGGTTCCGTGGATCCGTCTGATCAGGAAGATGTGTATGAATTCTTCGGGGAGGCGGGTCAGACCGTGGAAGTGGTGGCAGAGGCGGGATTGGGGGAATTGGAGCCCGTGGTTGCGCTGTGTGCCCCCGAGGGAGGGATTTGTGCGGCGGGCGGGGTCGGGCCGGGGCGTCAGGCGACCGTGAAGGCTGGGCTGGGGGAAACGGGTTGGTGGAAAGTGAAGGTGACGGCGGCGACGGCAGGGGGAGGTCAGTACCGGGTGCGTGTGCGGGTGGAGAATCCTGGTCCTGGCTATGGGGAATGGTCGCAGGGTCTGGCGGTGGGTGGGCCGCAGGACGATCCGGATGGAGATGGGTTGGTGAATCTGGTCGAGTATGCGCTGGGGACCGAGGCGGGGCGGCCTGATGGACAGGTGCTGGAAGTTCGGCGGACGCGGGATGGGGTGGTGGTTTCCTTTGCGGTGCCGAGTCCGCCGCGGCCGGGCGTGGAGTTGTCGGTCGAGGCGGCGGCTGAGTTGACTGGGGATGGATGGTTTGCGCTGGCGTCGCGCGGTGGGGTGGGGGATTGGGAAGCGGATCCGTATGCGCAGGTGATGACGGCTGGCCTGGGGGAAGGACGGCGTCGCGTGACCCTGACCGTTCCGGCCAGTGAGGAACGGCTCTTTTTCCGGCTGCGGGCGCGTGAGGTCCGCTGAGGGCTGTCTGCTGCGGTCGATTTTGGCGGACGGCGGCTGATCAGTGTTTGATCAGCGGCTGAAGACGTCGCTGAGGGCGCTGGGGAGGTCCGGGTGGAGGAAGCGGAAGCCGGCGTTGAGGGCGGCGGCTGGAATGATGTGCTGGCTCTGGAGGAACATTTCGTGCATGCCGCCGGGGAGGAGTCGGAGGGCCCATGCGGGGACTGGGAGGAAGGCGGGGCGGTGCAGCGTGCTGGCCATGGTTTTTGTGAACTGGGCATTGGTGACGCTGCCTGGGGCGACTGCGTTGACCGGGCCGATCAGGGCAGGGTTTTCTGCGGCGAAGAGGCAGAGTCGGGCCATGTCGGAGGCATGGATCCATGGCATCCATTGGTTTCCCGGGCCGAGTCGGCCCCCGAGGGCGAGTCGGAAGATCCGTCCGAGGATGGGGGCGGCTCCGCCGTCGTGGCCGAGGACCATGCCCGTGCGGAGGGAGACCGTGCGGGCGGGCGGGCTGGCATCGGCGGTGGCCGCTTCCCAGCCGTGGCAGACATCCGAGAGGAAGCCTTGACCGCGCGGGGAAGCTTCCGTGAGTTCCTCGTCGCCCCGGTCGCCGTAGAAAGCGGCTCCGCTGGCGGCGATGAGGGCGGCGGGCCGGTGCGGGCCATCGCGGAAGCGGGCCGCGAGGGCGCTGGTGTCATTGACCCGGGTGGAGCGGATGCGGTCCTTGCGGGTCCTTGTCCAGACGCCGAAAAGCGATTCACCCGCGAGGTGGATGAGGGCGTCTATGTCTGCGAGATTGACCGCGGACACGGGAAGCCATGGGCGCATTTCGCGGAATGGCGCGAGGGGCCGGGGCGAACGCGAAAAGCCGATGAGTTCGTGTCCGGCCGAGCGGGCGGCTGCGGCCACGTGGCGGGCGAGGAATCCGGTCGCTCCCGTGATGCCGATGATCATGGGAGAGGGCAGGAGGAAGGGCTGCGGGGCATGGATCAGTGATTGAACATGAATTCCTTGGAATTCAGAAGGGCCCAGAAGACATCTTCGAGGATGGCCTGGGCTTCGTCCGGGGTGCCCGCGAGGGCATCGCTGACAGGTTTGATTTCCCCGGCGGTGGGTTTGCGGGCGAAGCAGCGCAGGTAGAGGTCGTTGAGGACATCGAGCGGGGCTTTTCCGGCGGTGAGGAGTTTCTTGACCGTCTGGCCTTCGGCGATGCGGCTCTGGGTGACGTCGCCATTGAGGAGGTGGAGGGCCTGGCCGAGGTTCGGATCCATCTTCACTTCGCAGGAACAGACTGTGGCGCGTTCTGCGCGGCCGAACGTGCGGAGGAAGTAGGTCGAGACATTGCCATCGGCGATCTGGACTGCGCGGGCACCGAGGGGGAGGCCCTGGAACTTGTTCTTGGTTTCCGTGACCTGGCTGATGGTATCGAGCATGACTTCGGCGCGCTGGCGGCGGATGAGGGCGTGACTGAAGTTCTTTTCGTCGTCCGCGTTGCTGTCGTTGACGCGGCTGGGGAGCTGGTAGGTGCGGCTGCTGCAGATGTCGCGGACGAGCTTCTTGAAGTCGTAATTGTATTCCGTGAGTTTGCTGCCGAGGGCGGCGAGCAGTTCCGGATTGCTGGCGGGGTTCGAGATACGGACATCGTCGACCGGGTCGATGATGCCGACGCCGAAGAAGTGGGCCCAGATGATGTTCGAGAGGTTGGTGGCGAAGTAGGGATTGCGTGGGGAAGCCATCCATTCGACGAGGGCGGCGCGGCGGTCCTTGCCGGTGAGGGCAGGTTCCTCGGCACCGAGGAATTTGGGTTTCTGGGGGGCTTTGGTGACGATGTGGTTCACCTCGCCGCCGCCTGCATTGAAGACGACGGTTTCGCGTGGGTCTTCTGCCTGTTTGCGGCCGATCTGGCTGAAGAACGAGGCGAAGCCGTAGTAATCGTTCATGGTCCAGCGGTCGAACGGGTGGTTATGGCATTGGGCGCACTGGAGGCGCATGCCCATGAAGACCTGGGCGACATTTTCCGAGACCTTGAGGGTATCGCGTTCGATCTGGAAGTAATTGGTGGCTGGGTTGGTGAAGGTGCCGCCGTTGCTGGCGAGGAGTTCCTGAACGATCTGGTTGAACGGGACGTTGCTGGAGATGCGTTCCTTGAGCCAGTTGTAGTAGAGGAGGGTGGCTTTGTAGCTGACCTGGTTGGTGGGATTGGTGCGGATCTGGAGGAGTTCCGCCCATTTCATGACCCACATTTCGGTGAATTCCTTGCGGGAGAGGAGATCGTCGATGAGTTTGGTGCGTTTGTCCGGGCTGGCGTCGGCGAAGAATTTCGCACTTTCTTCCTCGGTGGGGAGGAGGCCGACCACATCGAGGTAGACGCGGCGGATGAAGGTGGCGTCGTCGCAGACTTCCGATGGGAGGATGCGCAGTCGGTGGAGTTTATCGTGGACGAGAGTGTCGATGTAATTGTGTTCCGCGAGCTTGGGTTTCTCGTACTGGAGGGCATCCGGGATGACGATGACCTGGCTGCCGACCGTGAAGGTATCGTAGCGTGCCATCACGAAGGCTTCGCCGCGTTTGGCGGCGGTCACGAGGCCATCCTTGCTGACCTTGGCGGTGGGGTCGTTATTGGAAATGAAGACAGCGAGGGGAGTGATGTCGCGGTTGTGGCCATCCGAGTAGGTGGCGCGGACCGTGAACTGGAGCTGCGAGCCTTCGCCTTCGAGGACCACGGTTTTCGGGAAGATGTCGACGCTGGTGACGGTGGGGAGAGTTTTCTCGTCGTCGTACGGGGTGCCATTGGTGATCCATTCGACGAGTGTCCGGTAGTTCGGGCTGTCTGCTTCCATGCGTTTACCGCCCGTGTGGGGGACGCTGTTGATGGATTTGGTGATGAGGAGGCTTTCTTCCGGGACCGAGAGATTGATGCGGCGTCCGCTCAGTTCCTGGGTGAGGCGGAAGTGGTCGCCTTTGGGATCGAATCCGAAGAGGGAGAGCCGGAAGCCATCCTGGCCGCGGGCCGCGCCGTGGCACGATCCAGTGTTGCAGTTATCGCGCATGAAGACCGGCATGACGTCGAGATTGAAGCTGACGGGCCGGTCTGTGGTGGCGGCCTTCACTTCGACTGGGACGGTGACGGTCTGGTCGTGCCACTGGACGGTGAGGGTGGTGCTGCCGTCCTTGAGGGGGAAGAGCCGGGCACCGTCCATGCGGGCCAGCGAGGGATCGGCGAGGGCGACTTTTGCTTTCGGGGTGACGTCCTGGGTGACGTCGTCGTCGAAGGTGGCGATGGCGACGAACGACTGGAAATCGCGGGCTGTTTCGAGAGTGATCTTGTCCGGGTAGACCGCCATGGAGCGGACCTTGGTGATGGATTCCTTAGGCGGGCGGGCGGGTGTCGCGCTGGCGGCGGTGATGGTGAGGTCTGGAGGGAAGGCGGCACCTTCGGTGATCCATGAACGGACCGCGGCGATTTCGTCCGGGGTGACGGGATCGCCTTCCGGGGGCATGATGTCGTCGTGTCCGGCGGGCAGGGAGATG
>CAZSDE010000348.1:3628-4658 GCA_964605435.1 uncultured Akkermansia sp. | reverse complement strand
CCTGGAACGACGTCCGAGTGTCGATCATCGGTGCACCTCTGGCGTCATCCTAGAGGAAACCCGCCTAGAAGAAGTTGCCGATCGTGAACTCGAACCGGGACGACTGGTCCTGCGGGCGCGGGGTGAGCGGGAAGCGGAGGACGGCGTGGAATTTCTGGAGCGCGGGGAATTCCTTGCGGTGGCCGATGTGATATCGCTGCATTGTCCGCTTGTTCCCGGGAATGCTGGGATGGTGGATGCCGATTGGCTGCGGGCCATGAAGCGATCTGCGTATCTGATCAATACGGCGCGCGGGCCCTTGATTGACGAGGCGGCGCTGGCGGCGGCGCTGCGGGCTGGCGAGATAGCGGGGGCTGGGCTGGATGTGCTTTCCGTGGAGCCACCGCCCGGGGATCATCCCTTGCTGGGCGTGCCCAATTGCGTGATCACGCCGCACCTTGCGTGGGCCGCGCGGGCTTCGCGGGCGAGATTGCTGGCGACCGTCGTCGAGAACGTGCGGAGCTTTCAGGCCGGGCATCCGCAGCATGTAGTCAATCCCGCCTGATGTCCCGCGACCGAAAAACCCCTGGCAATGGCCCGCCCCCTGTGGGATACCCTCGCCTTTGCAACGGGGCATGAAAATCATCGCAGTCGCCAACCAGAAAGGCGGGGTGGGGAAAACGACCACTTCCGTGAACCTTGCCGCCTGCCTTGCGCACCGTGGGGTGCGGGTGCTGCTGCTTGATTTGGATCCTCAGGGGAATGCCTCCAGTGCGCTCGGGCACAAAGCCAGCGAGGGACAGAGCCTCTACCGTGTGCTCATTGGCGAAGACAGCATTCTGACGAAGATTCAGCCGACGCGGTTTCCGTCCCTGTCCGTGATTCCCGCGCAGACCGAGCTGGCCGGGGCCGAAGTTGATCTGGTGCGGGCTGAGAATCACCTTGTGCGGCTCCGGGAAGTGCTGGCACCCCTGCGGGAATCCGGACGGTATGATTATGTGATCATTGATTGTCCACCGTCGCTGGGGATTCTGATGACGTCGGCGCTTTC
>CAZSDE010000348.1:0-3618 GCA_964605435.1 uncultured Akkermansia sp. | reverse complement strand
ATGGATTGCTCATTCCGATTCAGTGCGAGTATTTCGGGCTCGAGGGACTGGCGAGGATTGTGGACATTCACGAACAGATTGTGGCGAGCGGGATCAATACCGATGTGAGGCTCGAGGGGATTGTGATGACGATGTATGACGGACGCACCGGGCATTCGCGGGCGGTGGTCGATGAAGTCCGGCGGGCCTTTGGTCCGTTGGTGTATGAGATCATGATTCCGCGCAGCATCACGGTGGCGGAGAGTCAGAGTTTCGAGAAAGCGCTGATTGAGTATGCGCCTTCCAGCAAAGTGGCGCAGGCCTACGCGGCACTCGCCGATGAATTTCTGGCCCGGCAGCAGGCACCGGCAGCATCCGCGGTGTGAAGCCAGGGATGCGGCAATCCGTCATGAAATCATCGGAAGCGATCACGGCAGAGCAGGCAGCGGCATGGCGCGATTCCCTTGATGCGCTTGGGAAGCGGTTGGTCTTCACGAGTGGATGCTTTGACATTCTGCATGCTGGGCATGTGCGGTATCTGGCGCAGGCGCGGGCCTTGGGGGATGCGCTGGTGGTGGCCATGAATGGGGATGAATCTGTGCGGGCCCTCAAGGGACCGGGTCGGCCTGTGCATGAAGAAGCAGACCGGGCCGAAGTGCTGCTCGGCCTCGCCGCGGTCGATGCCGTCGTGATCTTCCATAGTGCGCGCACCACGGAGTTGATCCGGACGATCCGGCCGCATGTCTTTGCGAAGGGGGGCGATTACACTGTGGCAACGCTCAATCCCGAGGAACGCGGAGCGCTGGAGTCATACGGGGCGGAAATCCGCATCTTGCCCGTGGTGGCGGGTCGATCGACGTCGGCCACGCTTGCGAAGCTCAGTGAGCCGGCTGGGGCGCTGCGGTTTGCCGTGCTTGGTTCGGGATCCGGATCATTGCTGGAGCCGATTGCCGACGAGATCGGGCGTCTCGGAGCGGAAGTGGCGCTCGTGGTTTCCGATCAGGCGGGAGCCGGGATTCTCGGGCGGGCCGGGCAACGCGGGATTCCGTCCCTGCATGTCGATCCCGGGCCGCAGGATGGAGAATTCACTGAAGCTGCGCTCAAGGAACTGGCCGACCGGCTGCGGGCGGCGGGAGTGCAATGGGTTCTCTGTGCCGGATTTGGGCGGAAGCTGGGCGGGGCCGTGACTGAAGCCTTTGCGGGCCGGATTCTCAACATTCATCCATCCCTGCTGCCGGCATTTCCGTCGAAGCAGGCGATTGCCGAAGCACTGGCGGCGAGAGCTGCGGAAACCGGCTGCACCGTTCATGAAGTTACTGCCGACGGACCGGGCCGCATTCTTGCGCAGGAACGCCTCGTGATTTCCCCGGATGAAACCGAAGCGTCGCTGCGGGCCCGCATCAATGCCGCCGAGCGCATCCTCTTTCCGGCCGTGCTGGCCAGCCTTTTCGGTTCCGGTCATTGACCAATTCGCACTTGCGCCCAGCCAGGCCGATTCAGAATCTCACTCCATCGACTCACCCATGAAGATTGCCCGAGCCCTCATCTCCGTCTCCGACAAAACCGGCCTCGAAACCTTTGCCCGGGGCCTGCACGAGCTGGGGGTCGAGCTGCTGTCGACCGGCGGCAGTGCCACCTTCATCCGGAATCTCGGGCTGCCCGTCACGGATGTGAGTGACTACACGGGGTATCCGGAATGCTTTGATGGCCGGGTGAAGACCCTGCATCCACGGATTCATGGAGGCTTTCTGCAGGTGCGGGGGAATGCCGAGCATGAAGCCAAGGCGCGCGAACTCGACGTTCCGCCCATCGACCTTGTGGTCGTCAATCTCTACCCCTTCGAGAAGACCATTGCCCGTGAAGATGTGACGCTCGAGGAAGCCATCGAGAACATCGACATCGGTGGGCCCGCCATGCTGCGCGGGGCTTCCAAGAACTACCAGAGCGTCACTGTGATTGCCGATCCGGACGATTACGACGCGGTCCTCGAGGAAATGCGGTCGAATCACGGAGCCACGAGTCTGAAGACGCGGGAACGGCTGGCGATCAAGGTATTCCAGCGGACGGCGGCCTACGATGGGGCCATTGCCAGCTATCTGAACTGCGAGCAGAAGACCGAAGGCTGCTTCAGTGTCAGCCTGCCGCTGTGTCAGACCCTGCGCAATGGAGACAACCCGCATCAGCAGGCCAATCTCTACGGAAGCTTCCCCGAATTCTTCGAGAAGCTCCAGGGCAAGGAACTGAGCTACACGAACATCCTCGATATCGAGTCCGCCACGGAACTCGTGCTCGAATTCAAGCGGCCGGTAGTGGCGATTCTCAAGCACACGAATCCGTGCGGGGTGGGATGCGACGACGACCTGCGGGCGGCGTGGGACAAGGCATTCGAGACCGACAAGCAGGCCCCCTTTGGCGGAGTCATTGTGACCAACCGTCCGCTCACCGAGCGGCTCGCCCGGGTGATCAGTGAAATCTTCACCGACGTGATCATTGCGCCGGATTTCGAGCCCGAGGCCCGCGCCATCCTGCAGAAGAAGAAGAATCTGCGCCTCATGCTGGCTCACATGGACGAATACGGGAAGTGGATGGAACGGAATTCCATCATCCGCAGCGCCCCCGGCGGCCTCATGGTGATGGACCGCGATGTCCGCGCCATGGGTCTGAGCAACCTCGAGGAAAAAGTCGTCACCCGCCGCGTGCCGTCCAAGGAAGAACTCGAAGCGATGCGCTTTGCGTGGCGCGTGGTCAAGCATGTGAAGTCGAATGCCATTGTCTTTGCGGGACCCGACCGCACGCTGGGGATCGGAGCTGGGCAGATGAGCCGGGTGGATTCCTGCCGGATTGCGGTGTGGAAGGCGCGGGAAGCCGGTCTGTCGCTCGATGGCAGTGTGGTGGCGAGCGACGCCATGTTCCCATTCCCGGACGGACTCATTGCGGCGGCCGAGGCCGGCGCGACGTCGGCGATTCAGCCGGGCGGCAGCGTCAAGGACCCGGAGGTCATTGCGGCGGCGGACGAACGGGAAGTGGCCATGGTCTTCACGGGCTACCGTCACTTCCTCCATTGATCCGGGCGAGCCGGGCGATTCCCGGTGCAGGCAAGTCTTCATATGAAACCGGACGGCAGGGCCAGCGCCATGCTGGCGTCGATCCGGCGCCTGCCTCCGGGATTGTGGCTGCTGGCGGCGGGGACCCTTGTGAACCGCTTTGCGACGTTCCTTGTTCCGTTCCTGACGCTTTTCATGACGAGGCAGGGGTTTGCGCCATCGGAGGCCGGGCTGGCGGTGACTTTGTACGGTGCGGGAGCATTCCTGTGTACCTTTGCGGCCGGGCCGGCCGCGGACCGGTTCGGGCGGAACCGGATCATGGCAGTTTCTCTGCTCGCCGAGGCCGTCGCCGTCTATTTCATGGGGTCGGCCGGCACCCTGACGGCTATTTGTGCGCTCGCGGCGGCGGCTGGATTTGCGGGGCAGGGGGCTCAGCCCGCGCAGGCTGCCATGGTGGCCGATCTCGTGCCTGAGCGCGACCGGGTGGCGGCCATGCTCGTGAAACGGCTCGCCATCAATACCGGCTGGGCGCTGGGCCCTGCCGTGGCCGGTTTCGTGGCCGCCTCGCATCATTACCAATGGCTCTTCACGGCAG
>CAZSDE010000347.1:0-4660 GCA_964605435.1 uncultured Akkermansia sp. | reverse complement strand
CGCTCTTTGCGCAGGGCAGACTCGCCTTTGTCGCCAATGCCGGTGTCCTCGTCGAACCAGTCACCAAGGCGCAATACCTCGCGAAACTGAAGCGGATGCCCCCGCAGCTTTTTTCACACAATGATCAAGTGACCCAATGGCAGACGTCCGTACCGGACAACATCAGCCGGACTGGCTGGGGCGGGCGGACGGCCGACCGCATCCGTGAGGAACTGGCGAATCTCGGATTGCCCACCGGAGCCATTTCCATGTCCGTGTCGCTCGCAGGCAGCAACACATGGGAAGTGGGCGACAGCGTCAGCCAGTTTCAGGTCAGTACCTCCGGAGCGGTCGCCTTCCAGCAGTACAGCGGGGCCCGCAAAACGGTCATTGATCAGATCCTGCGTCAGCCATCAAGCGGTGGCAGCGGTGCTCTCAATACCGAGCGCAGGAATCTGCATCTGCGCGATTTTCAGCGGGTCAATGAGCGGGCGATCTTCAATGGGGCAGCACTCAGCACGGCGCTGACGCGGCTGACTGCCTTCAATCCCGATGCGGCAGCCGGAGCGGCCATCGATACGGCCTTCGGGATCGGTGGAGCGGTGACCTATGGGGGTATGAGCGGGCTTGAACAGCAGCTGCACACGGTGGCCCGCATCATTGCCGAGCGGAACTACCTCGGGATGCGGCGCCAGATCTTCTTCTGTCAGATCGGTGGCTACGACACGCATGGTGACCAACCGGTGGCGCATGCCGGATTGCTCGCGACGCTCAGCCGCAGCATCGGGAAATTCCATGCGGCCACCAGTGCCCTTGGGGTTGCGGACAAGGTGACCGGTTTCACGGCGAGCGATTTCGGACGCACCTTCAAGTCGAACGGGCTTGGTTCCGATCACGCATGGGGATCGCACCAGATGGTGTTTGGCGGGGCCGTGCGGGGTGGGCAGATCTACGGGAAGTACCCGGAACTGGCGCTCAATGGTCCCGACGATTATGACACGGGATCCGGGGCCACGGGCCGCTGGATTCCGACCCTTAGTGCCGATGAATACTCGGCTACCCTCGCCCGCTGGTTCGGTCTGGGCGAAGCCGAACTCGACGCCGTGTTCCCGAACCTGCACCGGTTCGGGAACCGCAATGTCGGATTCCTTGGCTGAAGGTCAGGGAAACGCGGCGTGCTTGCCCGGCGGGTGGCGTGCGGGTTCGGGCAATCGTCAGCGGGCCTCCGTGGCGTCCGGCGGTCCGTTCATGCCCGGTGGCGTGCGGAATCGGCGAAGTATTGTTCCATGCGCTGGTGGAGCGACTGGTAGAACTGCTGTTTCATGGCCTCGAGCAGGGCCGGTTTCTCGGTGGCACCCGGGCGGTTCCTTTCGGCCTCGAGGCGTTCGTGGAATTGCTGTTCCATTTCGATGAGGGAATCGAGGAAGGCCTGGGCCGCGCGGGTTTGTTCGACGCCGTCGGTGAAGGCGTGTTCGAGGTCGCGGCTGCGGGAATTGAAGGCGACCTTGCCTTCGTTCACCTGTTCGAGGTAGCGTTGGTGGGCGCGGCGGAATCCCTTGTGGTCGGCCTGGAACTTCATTTCGTCGCGGTCCACCAGAGTGTCGTACGGACCGGGTGCGCAGAAGAATTTCACGACGAGGGGAATCGTGTCGACCAGCATGAAAAGAAGCGTGAGGATCAGGTAGGTCCACCATGCGAAATTGGCGCGGGCGTCCTTGTCATCGAAGAGGCGGTGCAGGGCGAGAGTCTGCGTGAGGATGTCGCGGCGTGGCTCCGCGCGCAGGGCCGTGGTGCGGGCCGTGAGGTCCGCCGAGGCCGCCGCAAGGTCGTCCTGGGCACGTTTGAGATCGCCAAGCAGACTATCGATCTGCTGACGGATGGCTGCGCGGATCTGATTCTGCTGTTCGACGAATTGGCCTGCCTGGTCCTGCTGGATCTTGCGCCGCAGTTCGGTGAGGCGGGCTTCCTCTTCCTTGTTCTTCTCGGCCTCCGCGAGCAGCTTGAGATCGAAGGCATCGGTGGCCGACTTCATGGCGGCATTGATGCGGGTTTCGAGCCCTGTCTTCTCAGCGCTGGCACTCTCGAGGAGCCCACCAATCCGTTTCAGTTCGGCACGGCGCCAGTCGAGCTGATCGCTGCGGATCGATTTGGCGCGCGGTCCTTCCCCGACCATCCCGGAGCGCTGGCCATTGAGTTCGCGTTCGAATTCCGCCTGCCAGAAGGCGAGTTCCGTCTGGATCTTGGTGTACGCCGGGGTCAGTTCCGTGATCTGTTTCTCGACGGCTTCGAGACTCCTGCGGAAGGCGGCGGTGGCTTCTTCGACCGATTTCTTGAGTTCCGTCTGCTGTTCGTCGCTCAGGCCGGCGGCGATGTCGCCATTTTCCGCCTGTTCCTTGGCGAGGAATTCCGCCTTGAAGCTGTCGTTCCACTTCTGCTGCTGGGTGGCGATTTCCGTCTTGATGGTATCGGCTGCGGCGGTGAGCCGGCCGCGGGTTTGCTCGTGAGCCGTGACGACGGCCGCGATGTCGGCATCGCGTTCCTTTTCAATGACACTGTTCACCGTGTCACGGAACAGCAGCAGCACCAGTGGATGCGCAATCGTCAGCCCCATGAGCATGGCCACCACGAAGCGCAGCGTGAACTGCCCGAGCTTCCGGAAGGGCGAAAGATACGACCGGTAACTCGCCAGCAGCGCGCGGTCGATCGTCAGAATGATGAACGCCCACACCGCCGCGACCGGGAAGACCACCAGCCAGTTGTCCGTGAGGGTCGAGATCGCGTAGGCCGACGCGATGAAGGCAAAGCCCGACGGCACCAGCACGGTGGCTCCAAACGCGACATACTTGCGCTGTTCCCAGTCGGGACAGCGTTCGAGTGCCTCGGTGCCCGCACCGGAAAGCCAGAAGAACAGTCGCTTCAGATTCATGGCGACGACGGTAATGCCGCACTCATGGGAAGCAACCGCCGTGGCTCAGATGCGGCGTAGGGAAATCCCCGGTGGGCTCACTTCCCAAGCTTCTTGAGGTATTTCGCGGGGTTTTGCTCGAATTTCTTGACGCAGGGTTTGCAGCAGAAACGGACTTCCTGGTCGCCGTAGGTTTTGCTGAGGGGTTTTCCCATACTGCCGAGTTCGTTGTCGGTCACGATGCACGACTTGAGGGGGTAGCGTTTTGGCTTGGGCGCGGCGGCAAAAGCGTCTGGAACAAGGGTGGCGAGGGCGGCAATGGCGAGGACGATGGTGATGGCGGTGGATTTCATGGCAATGGAGTTACTGGTTTTGGTTCGGGAGATGGCTGAGGAATCAGAAGCGGAAGCTGAGGCCGATGCCTGGTCCGTAGTCGCTGTGCCATGACGACGACAGGGAGAGGGATCGGTTGAGGGTGAGGTCGATTCCGGCGGAGGTTTCCCATGTGGTTCCGGTATCGTAGAAGATTTCGGCCCATGTGGAGAGGCGCGGGGTGACTTGGAGGCGTTTGGCGAGCTGGAAGCGGGCGTCGCCGCGGCTGTCGATGGTGGCGGTGGCCCAGAACATGAGTGGAAGCCGGAGGTTGGCTCCGAGGATGGCGCGGTCGCGGGCGCCGTCCTGATTGGCGAATCGGTATCCGCCGAAGAGCTGGCGATTGGCGTCGAAGTAGCGCTGGTAGAGCAGATCGACTTCGTATTCCGTGCGGTCGCTGCGGCCCCAGCCGGTTTCCCATGCCAGCATGAGGTCGTTGCGGGGATTCATCCATGTGAGGAGGCCTTCGCTCATCTGGGAAGTGACCGAGGCCGCTCCCCAGAGGTAGCTCATGTCGTGTCCGTGTTCGCCGAGCGACGTCTGACCGTGAGGGGAATCGTCTGCTTCGATGGCTGTACTATTATCATTTTCGTAGCGCACCACGCGGGCCATGCCGCTCATCATATGATAGAGAATGTGGCAATGGAGGAGCCAGTCGGCGGATTCATTGGCTTCGAATTCGATGAGGCGTTTCCCCATGGGAGGGACGTCGACGGTGTGCTTGAGGGGGGATCGGCTGCCCTCGCCATTGATGAGACGGAAGAAGTGACCGTGCAGATGAATGGGGTGATGCATCATGCTGTCGTTGCTCAGTTCCAGCTCGACATTTTCGCCGCGGCGGATTTTCAGGTAGGGATCGCCTGCGATGGTGTGACCGTTGAACGACCAGATGTAGCGGTTCATGTCCCCGGTGAGGCGGAGGGCAATGCGGCGGCGGGGAAGACCCCTTGGCAGAGAGGTATCCTTGCGGGCCCGCAGCAGGCGGTACGGTGAGCCGGGTCGTTCCAGCGCGAGGGCGGCACGCGGATTCTCTTCCTGCTCGGCGAGGGCCAGTTCGAGCATCTGATCCATGCTGTACAGTTGCGCACGGGGAGGGACGGGGGCTGACTGTGGTGCGCCTGCCCCAAAGACGGCGCGCGTGCTGCCACTGCCATCCTGGGCGGTGAAGCGGAGTTCGTGTTGCCCGTGCGCCGGAATGGTGAGCATGAGGTCGTAGGTTTCCGCGATCGCCATGAGGAATGTGCCGGTGCGGACCGGGACGACATCCATGCCATCGGCCGCCACGATGCGGACGTTGGCTGTGCTCGACGACACATGGAAATACGTGGCGGCCGCTGCATTGACGAGGCGGAGCCGGACGGTTTCGCCTGCCTTGCCCGGCAACTGGATCTCGGACTGACCATT
>CAZSDE010000346.1:0-4667 GCA_964605435.1 uncultured Akkermansia sp. | reverse complement strand
TCGACGACACATGGAAATACGTGGCGGCCGCTGCATTGACGAGGCGGAGCCGGATGGTTTCGCCTGCCTTGCCAGGCAACTGGATCTGTGGCTGTCCATTCACGAGGAAGCGTTCGTAGCCGACATCGGAAAGGTCCATGGGCGGCATGCGGTCCCATTCGCGGGCGAAGTATTCCCGCAGCATGCCAGCCTGAGCGGCTCCGCTGAGTGACTGAGCATTGCGGCGCATGAGGCCGAAGTAGTCGCTTCCCCGCATGAGCATGCGCATCACTTCCTTCGGGTGAATGCTGGTCCAGTCGGAAAGGATGGCGACGACATCGTGGTCGGTGCGGGGCTGGGCTCCGCCCTTGGGAAGGACGCGGATCGGGCCGTAGACGCCTTGCTGTTCCTGGAATCCGCTGTGCGAATGGTACCAGTAGGTGCCCGCATGACTGAGGGTGAATCCGAATTCGTGGCTGCCGCCCGCCGCGATGGGAGGCGTGGTGACATGGGGCACACCATCCTGCGGATTCGGGAGCAGCAGACCGTGCCAATGCAGCGATGTCGTGCCGCGCCTGAGATGATTGTGCACCCGGATGTGGGCGAAATCGCCTTCCGTGAATTCGAGGGTTGGTCCCGGAATCGTCCCATTGATGGTCATCGCCGTGCGCCCCCGGCCATCGGGCGAAACCGCTTCTTCACGGATGTGCAGATCCAGGGCGACCACCCGTTGCCCCGGCTTCGGTCCGTTCTTCCAGCAGTCGGCACAGGCCCACAGGGAATCCATGGAACCAAGCAGCAGCAGGAGAACGGCAAGGAGGAATCGCATGAGGGAAAACAGCAGGAACGAGCCACTCGTCGGTGCCACGGCGCGCCGCATTGCTGCCGCGCACCGCCGCGGCCGACGCCGGGCTCACTTCTGTCTACCCCGCCAGTCTCCATTTCCCCCCGGAGAATTTCCGGAAATCTTCATGGGTGCCGCGGTCGCTCCGGCCGAGGGCCGGGCCGATGGCCACTGCGACCGGGGCTGGCTTGTCCTCGATGGTAGGTGGCGCTGGATTCAGCGGGACTGCTTTTTTCGAAGGTGAAGCGGCAGGAACCATCCGTTAGGATTGTGTAATCGATGGTATGCGGCTGAGTCCCGATTTGATAGGCGATGGAGAAGCGCGAATCGCCTGACCGCTGGAAGCCAGTGATGCGGGCACCGTGGAGGGGCGGAAGCGCCGGTCTGAGGGGCTGGGCGCGGGGCTGTGGATCGACTTGATCGTCCCGCTCCGTTACCTTGCCATGGAAGGCAGCCTGAATGAATGGATAGGCTTCCGAGGCGTGGTAATGGTAACCAAGTTCCGGTGAGGTATGACCGCGGCAGGCATCGAGATTTCGGGGGACGGAACCATCCGGTTCGGTCAATCCGAAAATCGGGTATCCATCGAGCGCGTAGGCGATGGGAAGGGACGGGCCGAGGGATTTCAGGAGGTGCAGGGGGGCGATGTGATAATGGTAATCGTCCGCGCGGCCGCAATGACCTCCCCATTGATCAAGCTCACCGATGTCTGCTGCGACTTCGCCGCGGTTGTTCTGTGGGTTGAAGATGGGAATGCCGTTGGCCGCGATGGCGATGGCTCCGCGTAGAAAGCGGCCGCGGATGCTGATGGGAGCGGCGGCAGGCTCCGGTTTACGCGGGAGTCGCCATGCATTGGATCCGGTGTATGACTGAGGGAGGGGAACCTGCTGCTGCCATGCAGTGATGCCGGTCATCATGCCGTGGGCCGGCAATCCGTTGCTTTCGATGTAGAGAAAGTCGTCATCCCAGCGTGTGCGGACGGCTGGAGCGAACTTCTGGAATGCCACAGCCTCCGGTGGCTGCGTGCCGGGGACGGCGAGGGACGGCGTCTCCGCGTGATTGGCTCCGCGGATTTGGTTGGCGGATTCGTTCATTTCGATGACAGCGAACTCGCCGGTGATTCGGTGGCCCGATGGTGTGATCCAGACCGCGCTGGGGTTATGGGCGAGAACGTCACTGGCAGAGATGGCAATGACGAGCGGAAGCAGTTGGCTGAGGAAGCCGGAGTCTTTCATGGCGGTGGACGTCAATTGGTTCAGGGTTGGCGTGGTCTTGGGTCGTTGCGGCGGGGTCGCTCTCCTGAACCCGGAAGGAAGCGGGGATTCGGCTGACTGGGGCGCGGGGCGGCCGTGGACTGCTGCCATGTGCGCAGCCGGGAAAGCAGTGCCCTTGCCTTGGCCGGCTCTGCGGCGGCGAGGTTCCGTGATTCCGCGGGGTCGGTCCTGAGATCGTAGAGTTCCGTGGTGCCGGATTCGAAGAACTCGATGAGTTTCCAGTCGCCTGAGCGGATCGCGCTGCAGGGAGAGGTGCCTCCGACATAGCATGGGAAGTGCCAGAAGAGGTCGCGCTCGGGGAGATGGGATTGTCCGGTGAGCACCGGCACAAGGCTGGTGCCGTCGATCTGCTGTGGAGACTTGAGGGGAACATCCGCCAGTGCGAGCACTGTGGGAAACCAGTCCATGCTGAGGATGGAATGGCTGCAGCAGCTGCCGGCTGCGATGCCGGGTCCCCGGATGACTGCGGGGACCCGTAAGCCGCCTTCGTAGAGCGATCCCTTGCCGCCGCGGAGGGGAGCAACGAAGTTCCGCATCCCGCCATTATCCGAGGTGAAGATGAGATGCGTATTATCTGCGAGACCGGAGTCGGCAAGGGCCTTCATGACGCGTCCGACGTTGGCATCCATGGCTTCGATGGTCGCGGCGTGGGCAGGGTCGCTTGTGCCGGTGCGCTTCTTGTATTTGGCGAGGAGATCCGGCTTCGGATCGTAGGGAGCGTGGACATCGTGGAAGGGCAGGTACAGGAAAAAGGGGCGATCCTTGACGGAAGCGAGCCATGCGAGGGCGGCGTCGGTCAGAGCATCCGGGGCATATCGTCCGGCCGCGTCGCGGTAGGCGTCCTTTGCGAAGCCGAGGTGCTTTGGTTCCGTGAAAACGTCGAAGCCCTGACCTGTCGGCGTGGTGGGGCCCTGTCGTCCGCGTCCGAGGTTCCACATGCCGAACATGCCGGTGGCGTATCCGGCGGGCCGGAGGGCTTCCGCGAGAGTCAGCGATTCCGGGGGCAGGGAATCGCGGCTCGTAGTGGCGATGATGCGGTGGTGAGCCGAGCCCGGCTGATGGCGTTCGTCAACGACCGTGAAGACTCCGTGCCGTGGAGGGTATTGGCCGGTCAGCAGGCAGGCCCGGGTGGGCGCACAATTCGGGGCACTGGCGCAGGCGTTCGTGAAGGCCATGCCTTCGCGTGCGAGGCGGTCGAGATGGGGCGTAGCGATGGAGTGGTTTCCGCAGAAGCCAGCGTCGTTCCAGCCCATGTCATCGGCAAGGATGAGCACAATGTTCGGCTTTGGTCCGCTCGATTCTGCTGCGGAAGCCGGAACCAGCGCAGCGAGCCACCACAGAAGGAGCCACCGGGATGCGCGTGTCCTACTCATTCGCGCCACCTTTCCGTTTCCCATCCCTGTTTCCTTTGCGGCGCTGCGGTTCACTGCCGGACTGGTAATCCGGATTGGGCCGCGGCATGGCAGCGCCGACGCCGGCGAGGTGGTTCTTCAGACGCTTGCCAAGCTCGGCTGTGATGTCGGGTTTCGACTTCGCGATGTCATGGCGCTCGGCAAGGTCCGTCCGCAGATTGAAGAGCATGCGCTCGCCGCTCTCGTAGAATTCGAGCAGCTTGTAGTCGCCATGCCGGATCGCAGAATGCGGGGTGTCGCCCTGGTAGTGTGGAAAGTGGAAGACCAGCCCCTCGCGCGGGCGCTCGACCGGCGTGGCCGCCCCCGCAAACAGATGCGAAATGTCACCGCCTTCCAACTCGGCAGGGAGCTTCTCCTTCACTCCGGCCAGTCGGCAGAACGTCGGAAAGAGATCGTAGCCGACGACCGGCTGATGGCACCATGTGTTCGCCTTGATGCCCGGGCCACGGACCATGAAGGGAACGCGGATGCCGCCTTCCCAGACACCACCCTTGCCCGCACGCAGGGGCCGCGCGTCGCCCCGCCCGCCGCCGCCACCATTGTCGCCCATGTAGACGACATAGGTGGTTTCCGAGAGTCCGAGACGAGCGAGGTGGCTGAGGAATTTCCCGACGCCTGTATCGAGGTCGGTGGTGATGGCAGCGCGGGCTGGATCGTGGTGCATCTTTCCTGGTGGCTGTCGGTCGTAGAATGCGCGGGTCGCCTTGAGGGCATTTCCGGGGACGTGGAGTGCATGATAGGACATCTGCACGAAGAATGGTTTGCCTGCCTGCGACTGCTTCTCCATGAAAACGGCGGCGCGTTCCGTCATTCCGAAGATGTCGACGGGATTGGGATCCACGAAGCGGTCTGCGTCGCGGTTGCCGGTGTCGCCGTCGCTTTCGTCGTAGCCATGCGTTTCGGGACCACCGCCGCTCAGGTGCCATTTACCGTAATGGGCCGTCGCATAGCCGGCGCGCTGGAGGACTTCCGGAAGGGTCGTCTCGTCGGCTCGGACGCTTTTCCGGTTCTCTGCTTCGATGAGGCGGTGTCCATCCTCGGGCGGGGCTGCCTTGGTCCAGTGGAGGGCCGCTGGGCTGCGGCCGGTCAGCAGGCTGATGCGGGTCGGGGAGCACACCGGCGCGGGTGCATAGCCCGAACTGAAGCGCATGGCTTCCG
>CAZSDE010000345.1:0-4671 GCA_964605435.1 uncultured Akkermansia sp. | reverse complement strand
GCTCATCCAACCACCGCAGACTCCGGATCCGCTGCCGGGCCCGGTTTTTCAACAGTCTCCTAAACCGCCCTCACCAATGCCGCGGCGGACGCAGCGACAGCCAGATGCCACGGCGCAGCAACCCGCGGATGGCAGGACGGTTCACCTTGGCCGCCGCCGGTGGCCCGCTCCCTGACTGCTGTTCGAGCAGATCAAGGGTCGCTTCCCCAATCAGCATCGGCAGCACGGCGGCCAGCCGCAGCCGGAACGACCGCAGGTTCTTGACATACGGCCGGGCATTTCCCAGCCATTCCCGCGCCACCGGAAGCCAGCGCCTGCGAACCTCGTGCCACGGTGCCCAGTCGGCGGCAGGCCAGGTCAGCTCACCGCGCAGGCCCGCCGCACGCAATTCATCCCCGGGGAGATAACACCGCCCAATGCCCGCATCGCCGGGAAGATCCCGCAGAATGTTGACCAACTGAAGTCCCTGACCATACCGGACACCCCAGCGAATCATCCCGCCGGCAGGCACAGCCGCAAATCCAGGCATGACTTCGGCACACACCGCCGTCCAGAATTCCCCGACACAGCCAGCCACCAGCCAGGTGTATTCTTCAAGGGCCGCCGCATCAGGCAAAGCCCGCAGGCGCTCCGCATCGGGAAACCTCTCCAGATCAAGAGACTGACCCCGGATGATGTGACCCAGCACCGTCTGCACGAGCCGACGCTGCTCGCCGGGTAGTTGTTCATACTCCCGGAAACACTCGGGCAACCGACGCAGCAGCACCCGCTCGCCAGGGTGCCCGACCGATTCCGCACAGGCAGCCGCCCGGCCAAGAAAATCCGGCCTAGCCCCCTCCACCAGCGCTTCGCGGAATTCGCCCAGCAGACCCCGCCGCCAGTCAGCCGCCCGCTCCGCTGTGTCCGCCACCGTATCGGTCGCCCGCGCGAGCAGATAACTCAGACTGAGAGGATGCCGCACCGGACCGGGCAGCACCCGCAGACTCAGATAAAAGGAACGCGATACCGCCGCGAGCAGCTCCCGCGTGACCGGTCCCGATTCGCTGGAGTTGCTGCGCGAATCCATGGCCTGTTCTTCTCGAGCTTCCCGGTTTCAGCGGATCGTCACCGGCAGGGCCTTCGTGAGCGCTGCAAGGACCCGCTGATGCACCGCATCCACCTCGCTGCCTTCCAGAGTCCTCGAACGGTCGCGGTACGTCAGCGTATACGCCACCGACTTGCGCCCACGCGCCAGTTTCACCCCCTCGGGATCACTGAAAACATCGAAGATCACCGCCCCCGCAAACAACGGCTCCTTGAGCCCCGCAAAGAAATCCTCGAACCTGCTGTTCGGGAAATCACCCGCCGTCTCCATGGCCACATCCCGGCTCACCGACGGAAACCGCGCCAGTTCATCAAACTTCACCTCGCGCACCACCGCCTTCTGCAAAGCGACAGTGTCCAGCTCAGCCACGAAAACCGGGTGACGCGACCCCATGGCCCGTTCCCGCGATGGATGCAGCCGACCACCCTGCCCCACGGACTTGCCGTTGATCTGAATGCTGCCGCCAGCCAGCAGAACCGCAGGCAACCGCCCCGGCTTCCATTTCACGGACGCCCCGGGAAACACACTCTCCAGCAACCCCCGCAGATCGAAAAGATCCGCGGCCGCCGGATCGCCCTCCGTCCACGCCGCCGGAACCGCCGGCCCAGACAGCAGCACACCAAGCACATCACGCTCAACCGCCCGCCCATCCGCCGCCGCAGCAAATACCGTCCCTCCTTCAAAGAACCGCAGACTGCTGCGCCCCATCCGGATGTTCCGCTCGGCCACCGCCAGCAGTCCCGGCAGAACCCCCGGACGCATCACCGTGAGATCGTCACTCAGCGGATTGCGCAGCGGCAACGGCACCAGCGGCTGCGGATTCGTGCCCAGATGATCCGCCAGCTGCGCATCGGAAATCAGCTTGATGGTCTGCGCCTCCCAAACCCCGCGCGCCGCCAAGCCCCGCCGCAGCTCCATCCGGAAATCATACTGCTCATCCGCCGCACTCTGCTCCGCAAACAAGGCCGCCCCACCCGACGGAAGATTCTCAATGCCATGCACCCGCGCCACTTCCTCGATCAGATCCACCGGCCTCGTCAGATCCTGCCGGTACGACGGCACCTTCCAGCCGCCCGCGGTCCGCCCGAGGCCCAGCCGACTCAGAATGCTCTCGATCTCCCCATCGGAAATGTCCGTCCCCAGCAGCTTGCGGCACCGCTCCGGATCCAGTGCCACCGTGCTTGTCAGCTGCGGCACCGCCCCAGCAGCCAGCACCTCTCCCGATGCGGTGCCTCCCGCTGTCTCCAGAATCAGACGCACCGCCAGCCGGGCCGACGCCAGCACCTGCTCCGGATCCACCCCGCGCTCAAATCGATAACTGCTGTCGGAATGCATCGCCAGGCGACGGCTCGTCCGCCGCACGGTTCCCGTATGGAAATACGCCGACTCCAGCAGAATATCAGTCGTCGCTTCCGTCACCCCGGACTCCAGTCCCCCCATCACCCCAGCAAGCGCCACCGGACCACTCCCATCGGCAATCACCAGATCACCAGCATCAAGCACACACTTCCGGCCATCCAGTGCCACAAATTCCTCCCCTTCCTGCGCACGCCGCACCACGATGCCACCACGCAGCTTCCCCGCATCAAACGCATGCAGCGGCTGCCCGGTCTCCATGAGCACGAAATTCGTCACATCGACCACATTGTTGATCGGACGCAGCCCCACACTCTCCAGCCTCTGCCGCAGCCACTCAGGCGACGGACCGACCTTCACCCCGCTGACCCTCCACGCACTGTAGAACGGACAGCCATCCACCGCCGTCACCGACACTTCATCCGCCCGCGCTTCCCGCACTTCCCCCGCCGCACCCGCTTCCGCCGGACGCAGCTCACGCCCCGTCAGCGCACTCAATTCCCTCGCGATGCCCCGGTGCGACAGCAGATCCGGCCGGTTGGGGGTCACTTCCACCTCAATCAGCGTATCGCTCCCCAGATAGTCGCGCAGCGGCTTCCCGACAGGCGCATCCCGCGGCAGAATCATGAGCCCTTCGTGATTGTCCCCCATGCCCAGTTCCCGGCTGCTGCACATCATGCCCTGACTCAGCACGCCCCGCAGCTCGCTCTCCCGGATCGTGAAATCACCCGGCAGCACCGCCCCCGGCAAGGCCAGCGGCACACAATCGCCTTCGGAAAAATTCTTCGCCCCGCACACAATCTGCCGGGGTTCACCCGAACCATCATCCACCCGGCACAGCCGCAGCTTGTCCGCATTAGGATGCGCCGTGAAACTCAGTACCTTCCCCACCACAATCCGCTCGGACGCCACCCCGCGCGACTCCATCGCCTCCACTTCCACCCCGGCAAAAGTCAGCAGATCCGCAAGGCCAGCCGGATTACAGCCGGTCAGATCAAGATGCGTGGCAAGCCAGTTGAGGGAAACTTTCATGGGTAAGTCAGTCGGAAATCGGACCGCGAGCATGGCGACGCCCCCACCCCACGGCAACGGAAAACCAGAACCGGAATTCAGTCGGCAGGGACCCCGGATTGTGCTTCATTCCAGCAGAATTCCACTGCCCCTCCCATGGACCCAGTCTCCCTCATTCTCCTGTTCCTCATCGTCGCTGTCGTGGTCTTCGCAGCCCTCGGGCTGCGCATCGTCCGCCACTCGGAAACCATGGTCATCGAACGCCTCGGACGCTACCACCGCACCCTCGCCAGCGGCCTCAACATCATCTGGCCCTTCATCGACCGCCCCCGCGCCATTCACTGGCGCTACACCGAAGCCGGACCCCAGGGACGCACACTCTACCTGAACCGCTCCACCAACCGCATCGACCTCCGCGAAGCCGTCTACGACTTCCCCCGCCAGAACGTCATTACACGCGACAACGTCTCCATCCTCATCAACGCCCTCGTCTACTTCCAGATCACCGACGCCATGAAGAGCGTCTACGAAATCAACAACCTCCCCGACGCCATCGAGAAACTCACCCAGACCACCCTCCGCAACATCATCGGACACCTCGACCTCGATCAGTGCCTCGTCAGCCGCGATACCATCAACAAGAAACTCGGCGTCATCCTCGACGACGCCACCAACAAATGGGGCGTCAAGGTCAACCGCGTCGAACTCCAGGACATCACCCCGCCCGCCGATGTCCAGCAGGCCATGGAAAAACAGATGCGCGCCGAACGCGCCCGCCGCGCCCAGATTCTCGCCGCGGAAGGATCCAAGGGTGCCGCTGTGCTCGAAGCCGAAGGCATCCGGGAGGCCGCCGTCAACAAGGCGGAAGGCGATCGCCAGGCATCCATCCTCCGCGCCGAAGGGGAAGCCCAGGCCATGGAACGCATGGCCCTCGCCCAGGCCCAGGCCATCCGCGAAATCACCAGCGCCCTCGCAGGCTCCAGCAGCACCGACCCGGCCGCCTACCTCATCGCCCGCCAGTATGTCGACACCCTCCGCGACATCACCAGCGGCAAGGACAACAAGGTGGTCTACCTCCCCTACGAAGCCACCGGCGTCCTCGGGGCCCTCGGCGGCATCCGCGGCATCTTCAATCAGGACCAGCCGCCAAAAGCATAGCCTCCGCCCGGCGCGCCCGCCGTTCCCCACGGTGCCGCACCCACAGCCACAGCACCGCCAGC
>CAZSDE010000344.1:3974-4702 GCA_964605435.1 uncultured Akkermansia sp. | reverse complement strand
AAGGCGAGGGCCGCGCGGGGGTCGCAGGTGAAGCGGAGCGAGAGGTGCCGGCCGCTGGCCGAGGCCGCGATGATTGGTTCCGAGATGAGCTGGGGGAGGCTGGTGGCGAGCAGGGGCCACGACATGCCGGCGTATTCCGAGATATTGGGGACACCGTCGCCGTCCGGGTCGGCCGAGTGACCGCTGATGGCCGGGTTCGCGAGCTGGGTGGTGGAGAAGTGGAGTTTCTGCCAATCCGACCAGCGGAGGATTGGTGGGGAATGGTTCCCGGCATTTTCCGTGCGGTAGAAAAACTGTGGAGTGCCTGGGTTGGCGACCGATCCTGCGGCGGTTATGATGTTGCTGTTGGCCGTCCAGAAGATGGGTGGCCCGCCGAGGGGGCTGCCGGTGGGCCAGTTCCATGTGGAGCGCCGCAGGAGGATCCATTCGGAACCGGCGATACCCCAGACCCATGCGGGGTTACCCGAGGTGAAGGGGATGGGGTTGCTGGTGAAGTTGACTTCTCCGCTGAAGTAGCGGGTGGCCGGGTCCCAGCGGGCAATGGAAGCTGTGTGCCAGCGCTGGGCCCATTCCGGGCGGTTGGCGGCGGTCGGGGTGAATTCCCGGTCGAAGACACCGAGGAGGAAGATGGTGCTATCCGGGAGGGGTTGGCCGGCTGACGTGGCGTGCGGGCGGTCGATGAGGGTGTCCCAGATGATCTGTGTGGCCGTGCCGTGGCTCGCGCCCAT
>CAZSDE010000344.1:0-3964 GCA_964605435.1 uncultured Akkermansia sp. | reverse complement strand
AAGGCTGCGGTGGCGAGGGCCGGGAGCCGGAAAGGGGCCGGGCAGAGAGAGATCATTGGAAGGCTTGGTGAAATCGGATGGAAGGGAGGCTCTGCAGGTGGTTTCCGGAACGCCCACGCGGGAGGGGAGTTCTGTGGAACTCGCCCTCCCGCGGGGATTTGCCGTAACGGAATGCTGTGCCTTACGGAGTCCAGGGCACTGGCATCACGTAGTCGCTGTGGTTGCTCTTCATGTTGAGGTACTGGCTGCGGAGCGGAAGGAAGATCAGTTCATCATTGGCATTGATGAGGCTGCTGCTTCCCGCCTGGGTGTAGTAGCTGAGAGCCCCTGACTTCAGATAGAAGCGGGCGTTGTAGCTGAACTCGCCCGGGGTGCTATCCGCTCTCCAGAGCATGACCTGATCCGCGAGTCCCATGCTGGCGGCTCCATTGAACGCCGTAGCCGAAGCCGAGGACGGATTGACCAGGGCGCGGTCGGCGACACTGGCCGCGACGGGCCATGGATTCGGGATGAACGAGTAGCCAGTGGCCAGCGGGCGGGCGAACTTGGCTTCGCGGACCGAGCCGGCCTGCGTCTGGGTCAGCGTGCTCACGTGGCGGTGGACGAACATGCCGGCTCCCGGGTCGAGGATATGGTTGCCGCGGTCGGCCGTACCTGTGTCAGTGTTGACCCATGTCGGGGTGCCGGAGACGTCGAGCAGGTAGTAGGTTTCCCAGCTGCCGTTCTCGAAGATGAGGACGTAGTCTGGATCGGTGCTGCCGTCACTCACGCTGTAGTCGGCGGGCGGGAACTGTTCTGCGAGGGTCTTGTAGGCACGGACGGCGATGCTGGCTCCGGCGATGTCCGGGAGAGCTGCCAGCGTGTTCCGCGGGCTGGCTTTGGTCACGAGCGTGGCCGCGGTGCTGGCGGCGGTATCGATCTCGATGCGGTGGCCTTCGTATGGGCCGCTGAGGATATCGAGGTAGTACTCCGTTCCGGGTTCCCAGAGGGTAGCGAGCGGAGCATTGCCGATGGCGGTGGCGACGTTGACATTGCTGCCGGAGACCGCACCTGCGGCACCGGTGAAGACCGGGCAGGAATCGAAGGGCAGGCAGATGCTTTCGCAGTTCACGAGGAGCGTCTGGTCCATCCAGCCTTCCACATTGCTGCGGACGATGACATCGGGTGTGCCCGGATCGTTGTCGGTATCCACAGCGACCACCGAGCGGACGAAGCCCTTGCCGCTGGACAGAGCGACGATGCTTTCGAGGTCTTCGAAGCAGGCCATCTGCGAGCCATCTGGAGCCGTGGTGTAGGTTGGGGTGATGCCCGAGTCCGTCCAGCCGGCACCGTTCGGGCCGCTGCTGTTGAGGTCGGCGATGTATTCGAGGCTATACGTGACGCCGGTGATGCCGGTCACGGTACGGACGCAGGCGTCGATGGTGCCGTCCGGGTTGAAGACGAGTCGGATGGCGCATTCATCGACACCGCTGGATGGATCGAAGCAGTAGACGAACTCCTGGAGGTTCGACCAGCGGTCGCCATCCGGATTGGCCGTTGCACCATTGCTGCCGCCGAGCGGGTTGAGCGCCTGCCATTCCGCCCATGAGGTCGGGCATTCCGTGCGGATGAGGAAGTCGTTGCCTGTATCCACCTCTGCTTCGCCGATGGTGACGGGGATGCGGTTGTCGGTGGTGTCGGTGTTGGCGACGGTGTCCGTGTCGGGGGTGGAGTCACCATCCTTCACGAGGAGGTAGCCGGTCGGCAGTGTCTGGACGACCACGTAATCGCCTGCCGGCAGCGAGGTGAAGCTGTAGGAACCATCTGCTGCGGTCGTGGTGGTGGCGAGGAGGGTGCCGGGCACGCCGCCGCCAGCATCGGTGTACAGTTTGATGGTGACGCCGGCGCGGGGTTCGTCCGCGACTCCATCTCCGGTCGTGTCGACCTCGACCTTGCCTGAGACGCCGCCGGGGACGTAGAAGCCGTCGTGCACGTCCGACACTTCGGAACCGGCCACTGCGGTGATCGGGGTGGTGTCATCGCCCTGCGTGCGGTCCGCACCGTCCGGGAGATCCGGATCGGTGAGGTCCACCGCGGTGAACGTGGAGCCGGGAGGCACGGCGGCTGACCAGTTTCCATTGGAATCGGTAGTGACGCGGTGCACGAGGCCGTTGGCATCCGTGACGAGGACGTCCACGTTGGCGAGGCCTTCTTCGCCTGGGTCCTGCACGCCATTGCCGTTGATGTCGAGGTAGAGGCGGCCCTTGACCGTGGCGGTGCCGCGGTAGCCGAAGTCGGCCGTCGCGAGGGCGGTGGCCTCGGGCAAGTTGACCGTAGCGACATCGGCGGAGGCGATGCTGTCGAGGTCATAGGTTGGCGTCAGGCCCGCTGGCAGCGAGCTCGTGCTGACGCGGACCGCGTACGTTCCCGGGATGAGACCCTCGAAGAGGTAGAGGCCGGCTCCATCGGTGACGTCTGATGGTTCATTGGTGTCCTTGTCCCCGTCATTGTTGTAGTCGAGGAAGACGGTGACGCCGGAGAGGAGGTTTTCACCGGGATCGACGGTGCCATCTGCGTCCATGTCGTACCAGACCGTGTCTCCGATGCTGGAGTTCCCCTGGAAACCGAAGTCTGCGTCACTGACGGAAGGCGTGGTATCGTCGAGCGTGACGGTGTACTGTCCATCCATGATGGCATCCGGTTCCGTGACGAGGCTGCTGCCGTCTGGGTACGTGGTGGGGTCGATGGCCACGGTATAGGTACCGTGGAGCAGGTTGCCGAGGGAGTAGGCACCGTTGCTGTCGCTGATGGCGCTTGGTTCCGTGGCGGAATCCCAATTGCCGTCACCATCGAGATCGAGGTAGACGCGGACACCGCTGATGGGGAGTTCGGTGGCATCCTGGACACCGTCGCCATTGGCGTCGTTCCAGATGTAGTCGCCGATGCTGCCCGTGCCGCGGTAGCCGAAGTCCATATCGGTGATGATGTCTCCATCGGCTACGGTCTGTACGATCTTGTGGTTGGGAGTGACGAGTCCGCCATCCTTGTCGAAGGTCTGGGTGGAACCGCCGGGGAGGGTGGCTTGATCCACGGAGACCGTGTAGGTTCCCGGGGTGAGGCCGCTGAAGCTGTATTCGCCATCGGCATTGGTTGTCGTGCGGACGTCGACTCCGGCATCGAACACACCGTCTCCATCGATATCGAGGAAGACATCGACGCCGACGAGGAAGGGTTCACCTGGGTCGAGGACGCCATTGCCATTGCGATCTTCCCAGAGGTGGCCGCCGATCGTGGCGGTGCCGGCTGGCTGATAGAGGCCGAAGTCGACAGTATCGATGGAGGCCGTGGTCAATGTGACTTCCGTGGTGCCATCTTTAGTGGCATCGGGATCACCTGAGACCGTGACGCCGGCTGGGATGGTGAGCGGGTCGAGAGTGACCTGGTAGGTCCCTGGGAGCAGCCCAGTGATGGAGTAGGCACCGCTGGCGTCGGTCTGAGCGGACGGTTCGTGGGTGTCGCGGGTGCCGTCACCATCAGTATCGATGAAGACGTAGAGCGACGAGATACCGGTTTCGCCAACGTCCTGGACGCCATCGCCGTTCGTATCGTTCCAGACGAAGTCGCCGATGCTGAGTGATCCCTGGTAGCCGAAGTCGGCGGTGGTGTGGGTGTCGGCGGTTCCGAGGGTGACGGTTGTCTTGTTGTCCTTGGTGCTGTCCGGGTCGCCGGTCGGGGTGGCGCTGGCAATGATGCCATCCTTCACTACAGTGACCGTGTAAGTACCTGGTGGCAGATTGCCGATGGAGTATGCGCCGGCGGCGTCGGTGACATCCGACGGTTCGTTGGCGTCTTTTACGCCGTCGTTGTCGAGGTCGAGCCAGACTCTGATGCCGGAGATGGGGAGTTCCGTGGCGTCCTGGATGCCATCGCCGGTGGCGTCGTTCCAGACGTAGTCGCCGACCGAAGCGAGCTGCGCGTTGCCGAA
>CAZSDE010000343.1:0-4704 GCA_964605435.1 uncultured Akkermansia sp. | reverse complement strand
TGGGCGAAGACTTCGGGGGGAACCTGAGAGTCGCGGGAGCTGGCGAGTTCGCGCAGGGAGAGTGCGCGGGCGGGCACGGCGCGGTCGAGTCCCAGTTCGTTCATGAGGCTGAGACTTTCCGGCGAGGTGATGGTCATCTGGGTACTCGCGTGGAGTTCGAGCGACGGAGCGACGGCCCGTGCGAGCCTTGCGAGACCGATGTCCTGAACGATGATGGCATCGACGCCGGTTTCGGCGAGGAGACGGAGCTGGGCGGCGGCGGCCGGCAGTTCCTCCGTGAAGATGAGGGTATTCATGGTCACGAAGCCGCGGACCCCGCGGTCGTGCAGAAAACGCATCACATCCGGGAGGTCGGCTTCCGTGAAATTATCTGCGCGGAGCCGGGCATTGAAGCGCGGCAGGCCGAAGTAGACCGCATCTGCTCCATTGGCGACGGCGGCGCGCACGCATTCGAAATTGCCGGCTGGGGCAAGGAGTTCCGGGGGCTCAGGATTCGGGCAGGGCTCAGGCATCGGGGAATCGATTGGTCAGCTGGCGTTCTGCGGTGGCTGCGTGGGAGCCGTGGGTGCGGTCGTGCTGTCGAGCGGGAAGGGATCGATGGGTTGCGGGTGGGTGGGGGCGGGAGTTTCTGGAGCAGGCTCCGGCTGGGCGGGCGGACTCTGGCGTTCACGGAAGATGTCGTCGTGGGGACCTGCGGGAATTTCCGGGGAAGTCGGGGTGACGGGCTGGGCTGGTGCGTGGGCGGGAGCATCGGCGGGCATGGCCGTCGGTGGTTCTGCGGTGACCTCGGTGGTGGTATCCGGTGCGGGGTCCGCATGGGGAATGGCCGCTGGGATTTCCTGAGCTGGGGTCAGGAGGATGGGCGGAGGATCGTCGGAGGCACCTGAGCGGATACGGCGGCTGATGTCCTTCTGGAGCTGGGCCGCGAGGGCTTCGTGGCCGCGGGTGAAGCGGAAGGTGGCGACGCGCTTGTCGGCTTTCGAGTAGATGACGAGTGATTCCGAGAGGAAGCTGCTTTCGTGCTGGGCATCGCAGCCCGGGAGGGAGAGCCGGGCGGCGGAATGGCGGAACCAGCGCCGGGAGAGGAAGACGAGGGTACCGAACGTGTTGGGGAGGAGGTTAGGAAATCCGCGGACCTTTCCTGTGACGCAGGGAACGGCCCATGTGACGGTGACGGGGCCGCTCAGCTGGGAATGGAGGAGCATGTCCTGTTCTGCGGTGATGCGGTCCGAGAGGACGACCTTGGCGCGTTCGGAGCCACCTGGCAGGCGGAGTTTCTTCCACATGAGGTAGAGGTTCGCCTTCATGAGCCGGAAGAGCTTTGGCAGGAGCATCCAGAGAATGACGACGAGAGAGATGCAGGTGATGAGACCTGCGAGCGGGTGGAGCAGGAGGAGAGCGAAGATTCCTGCCACGGCGATGTCTTCCGCGATGCTCGTGAGAATATTGGAAAGCGGTTCCGGGGTCGTGTTGATGAGGAGCCGCAGGCCTGCCTTGGTCATGTGCGTGGTGAGCCCGGCGAGTCCCGCCAGAATGCCTGCGGCGGCCCGGTAGGCAGGATCCGCACTTCCCATGACTTCGAGGGCAAGGAGGACTGCCCCGGCCGGGCGGATCACCGTGTGCAGCGCGTCCCACAGACTGTCGACCCACGGCACCTTGTCCACGAATGCCTCCAGCAGAAAGAGCAGGAACGCGACCGTCATGACCGCCGGATGCGAGACCAGCGGGAGGCTTCCGCTCAGGCCGATGGCATCGAGCCAGCCCATGCGGGAGGCGAGGCCGGCGAGGAATGTGGTGAGGTAGAGATTGATCCCGGACAGGAAGGCGAGACCGAGGGCGAGGCTGAGAATGCTGACAGCAGGCATGGCAGGGAATTCAGGAAAGGGTCAGGACGAAGGGCGGCCGAGTTCGCGGGCGCGGGCGGCGGCGGCGTGGACGCAGCGGATGAGAGCAGAGCGGAGGCCGCCTTCCTCGAGGGCGGCGAGGCCTCGGATGGTGGTGCCGCCCGGGCTGGTCACCTGATCGCGCAGCACGGCCGGGTGGAGACCGGTTTCGAGGACCATGGCCGCGGCGCCCGCGACCGTCTGGGCGGCCAGCTGCAGGGCCACTTCGCGGGTTAGTCCTTCATGCACCCCGCCATCCGCGAGGGCTTCGATGACCGTGTAGATATACGCTGGTCCGCTGCCGCTGACACCCGTGACCGCATCGAGGAGGGGTTCCGCGACCCGTGAAACGGTGCCGACTGCGCCGAGGAGGGACGTGGTTGTGGCGATATCGGTTTCCGTGGCCAGGCGGCCCGGCGTGAAGGCTGAGGCACCCTTGCCTACGAGGGCTGGGGTATTCGGCATGACGCGGACGATGCGGTGGGCGGGGGCGGCTGCTTCCATGTCGGCAAGGGTGACGCCAGCTGCGATGGAAATGATGAGCTTCGGAGGCAGGCCCTGCAGCGAGGCCAGCAGGGGGACGACCCCGGCAGGCTTGACGCAGACCAGCACGACGTCCGCGGTCTCGGCCGCCTTTTGATTGTCCGTGGCCACGACGATTCCGGGAAGGGCGTCGGCTGCTGCCTTGCGGGCCGCTTCCACTGGGTCGCTGATGATGATGTCGCGGGGGCTGCAGAGGTTGCGGCTGACGATTCCGCGTAGCAGGGCGGTACCCATTTTTCCGGAGCCGAGGCAGGCGATGGTCATGATCGTGGAACGGTTAGAGTTCGTTGTATTTCAGATTCGAGCCCCGTGCTTTGTCGGCTGGGTAGCGCGATTCGTTGTTTTCGATCTTCTCGAGCATGACCGTGGCGAGGTCGAGCCCGAGGTTGTCGGCCAGTTCGAAGAGGAGGATGGCGACGTCGGCGATTTCCGAGGCGACCTCTGGTTTTTTGGCTTCGGCGCGCTGCCATGATTCTTCCGGAGATTTCCAGACGAAGTGCTGGAGGAGTTCGCCTGCTTCTGCGGCGATGGCGACGGACAGGTCTTTGGGGCTGTGAAACTGGAGCCAGTCGCGGGCGTCGCGGAATGCGCGGATGCGGGCAGTGATTTCCGGAATGGAGGACATGCGGTAAGCAATGGCGGGAAAAGGCGTGGCGGCAACGAAAACCCGCGGGTGCGGAAGGGGGTCGAAGGTGACAGGACCGAGCCGGTGCGCACGTTCGCTTCCTTATGTCTCTGCAAACCTCCCTGTGTCTTTCTCTTGCGCTTCTGCCGATTCTCGCCCGTGCCGACGCTCCGCTCAATGCCTTGTCGACGCTGCCGCGCGACGCCCGACTGGCGGTCGTGGGTGATTCCATTACGGAGCAGAAGCTGTATTCGCGCTACATTGAAGCGTACGTGGTGGCCTGTGCCGGGCGTCCCGACGTCCGCGTCTTTCAGTTCGGCTGGGGTGGCGAGACAGCGGGAGGCTTTGCCAACCGGGCGGTGAACGATCTTGGGTTGTTCCGGCCGACCACGGTGACGCTGTGTTACGGGATGAATGATGGGGGCTACCGTCCCTTCGATGAGAATACGGGGAAGTCGTATGAGGGATCGATGCGGAATGTGCTCACGATTCTGAAGGACAATGGGATCAAGCATGTCGTGGTGGGGTCGCCGGGAGCCGTCGATACCTTTCATTTCCGGCGCGACAACTTTGCGCCCAAATCCGGGGCGGATGGCTACAACGAGACGCTGAATCAGCTGGGCATGATCGGGAAGAAGCTGGCTGGGGAATTCCAGCAGGTCTTTGCGGATGTGCATCAGCCGATGGTCGAGGCCATGAAGAAAGCGAAGCCTGTGCTTGGTGAGCAATATGCGGTCTGCGGCGGCGATGGGTTTCATCCTGACGCCAATGGTCATCTGGTGATGGCGGCGGCCTTTCTGAAGGGGCTGGGATGCGATGGCAGTATCGGGAATCTGACGATAGACATGAATGGTGGCGCGAAGGGCAGTGACGGTCATGCCGTCGTGTCCGGCAGCGGTGGCAGCGCGGAATTCGAGAGTGTGCGCTATCCGTTCTGCTTCACGGGCGATGGCAAAGACCCGCATGGCACCCGCAGCATTGCGCCATTCCTGCCATTCAATCAGGACCTCAACCGGCTGACCTTGACCGTGAGTGGACTTTCCGCGGAGAAGGCCAAGGTCGAGTGGGGTGGAGCCGCGAAGGAATTCAGCCGCGAGCAGCTGGCGGCCGGAGTCAATCTGGCGTCGGAATTCCCGGCGACGCCCTTTGATGCGAACTTCAGCGATTACCTTGGCAAGGTGGGGGAGAAGCAGCAGTTCGAGACGGTTCTCATCAAGCAACTCGTGACCAACTTCCGTTATTTCGATGGTGATGCGAAGGCTGATCCGGAAATGGCGGCGGCCTTCCAGACCCTGAAGTCGAAGCTTGCGGCGCGGCATGAAGCACTCGATATGCAGGCCCGCGCGGTGCTTCGTCCGGTGCGCCACACGGTGAAGGTGACACCGCTCTGAGGTCGGCGGTGTTACGGTGATTTTCTCCTGCGGGGCTGACTGGGCTGGAAGGCCTGCGGCCCCGCGGGAGAACACCGGCGGTGGGAACAGGAAGTGTGGAACGGGAATCGTGGAAGTACCCGTGCGGTCAGCAGTCGCGCATGACGAGGCTACGGTTCTTCCAGAAGTAGGCGAAGCCCGACCAGATGGTGGTGACGCCCGTGATGGCGAGCAGGAGAGGAACGGCCCAGCGTGTGTCGAGCAGTGGGGCTTTGAACAGGGG
>CAZSDE010000342.1:2737-4709 GCA_964605435.1 uncultured Akkermansia sp. | reverse complement strand
ACGGTCTGATTGAGAAAAACTGCCGCAAGGGCAGCAAGGGCCAGCAGCAGCAGAAACACGGCAGGCACCGGCAGATCACCAAGCGGCTGACCCTTCACGAGGGCCTCGCGCATCCACTGCGCACCCGGCGGAACCATCTGCTCGCGGTTTCCACCCACAATCCGGGCAAGCCCGCGGTAAATGAACAAGCCACACAGAGTCACCAGAAAGGGCTGCAGCCGCAGCTTCGTGACAAGCACCCCGTGGAGCACTCCGGCCATCGCCGAGATGCCAAGGATCGCCAGCACCGCGGAACCGGCACCCATGCCATAGTCCCTCATGAGCACAGGAAAGAGAACTGCGGAAAGGCCAATCCATGATCCAATGGAAAGATCAATCCCTCCCGTGATGATCACGAAACTCACCCCGAGGGCGATGATGCCGTAGAGACCGGCGTACTTGAGAATGAGTCCCACCCCGTCCCGGCTGATGAAACGGGGCTCGAGGGCCGTGCAGATCACGGTAAGCAGCACCAGCAGGGCCGCAATGATGAGAGTCTTCTGATGACGCGCGAGAATGGATTTCATGCAGCAGATTCGTGGGGGATGGCACCTCCGGTGGCTAGGCGCATGACCGCTTCCTCGGTCGCAGCAGCCCGGTCCAGCGTCCCGGCCACCGCACCCTCATGCAGCACCATGATGCGGTCGGATATCCGCAGCACTTCCTCGAGGTCGCTGGAAATCGCAAGAACCGCCGCTCCCCGGGCCGCCAGCGCTTCCATGAGGGCGTAGATCTCGCGCTTGGAACCGACATCGACTCCCCGCGTCGGTTCATCAAGAATGATCACCCGTGGGTCAAGCACCAGCCAGCGGCCGAGGGCAACCTTCTGCTGATTGCCGCCCGACAATTCGCCGACCGCCTTGGCAATGCCCGTGGTCCGCACGGAGAGCCGCGCCGTCATTTCCGTGGCCATGGCATCCACGGAAGCATCCTTCACAAAGCCGCCACGCTGAAAGCGCATGAGCCCGGGCAGCGACAGATTATCGCGGATGGCCATGTCGAGAATGAGTCCCTGTTCCTTGCGGTCTTCAGGAACAAGGGCGATGCCCGCAGCAATGGCCGCCCGCGGACTGGCCGACGGCAGGACCTTGCCCGCCACCGCAATGCGGCCAGCCACCGGACAATCGATTCCAAAGACTGCCCGCGCCAGTTCCGTGCGGCCCGCCCCCACGAGGCCAGCCACCCCGGTGATTTCTCCGGCATGCAGGACAAATGAAACCGGACGGTCCGGCCACGCCGAAGTCCGCAGATCCGTCACCTCAAGCAATGCCGGACCCCGGTTCCGCCCGGGCCGGGCGGCACTGTCGGCAAGATCGCGTCCGACCATCAGGCTGACAATGGCCTCGGGCGACATTCCACTGCCATCCAGTTCCCCGCTGTTCCGGCCATCACGCAGGACGAGGACGCGGTCGGCAACGGCCATGACTTCCGGAATGCGGTGCGAGATGAAAACGACGCAGATTCCCTGCGAACGCAGATCCCGGACAACACCGAAAAGGGTAGCCGCTTCCCCGGCAGTCAGGCTGCTCGTGGGTTCGTCCATGATCACCATGCGGGCGTCCTGCGAAAGCGCGCGGGCAATTTCCACCAACTGCTGCTGCCCGATCGACAGGCTGGCCACCGGGGTTTGCGGATCCGCTCGCAGACCGACCCGTGCGAGCAAGGCAGCGGTCCGGCGTCGCATGGCGGGCCCATCGAGGAATCCCCCCCAGCGTCGGATCTCCCGGCCAAGAAACACATTCCCGGCAATATCGAGGTTGCTGCAGAGATTCAGTTCCTGATGAATGAACGCGATGCCCAGCTGCTCAGCCCGGCGCGCCGAGCCAATCCGGACCGCTTGCCCCATCCACGAAAGCGTTCCGGCATCGGGTTCGTGCACCCCGGCGAGGCACTTCATGAGCGTGCTCTTGCCCGCCCCATTCTCTCCCATCAC
>CAZSDE010000342.1:2012-2727 GCA_964605435.1 uncultured Akkermansia sp. | reverse complement strand
CCGGAAATCCGCGGAGACCCCGTCCAGCGCCTGCACGCCAAGGAACCGCTTGGAAACATCCCTTGCCTGCAGGAGGACGTCAGACATGCCGTCGGTACCTCAGGGAAGCTTCAGTTCATCCACCATGCCACGGTGACGCTCGCTCGCATTGCGGGCATCCATCGATCCGACAAAAACCGCAAGCTTGCCGCCGTCCGGAAGGGTCCGCCGGATGAGCCGGCCCAGTTCCCGTCCAGCCGTGTAATTGTCCATGCCATGGTACACCTTCCGCGGACTGTCCGGCGCGTCACTGTCGTGCGTCACCAGCGCCACCTTTTCCGCAATCCCACGGAGCACATCAGCCTGCGCTTCCGCAGACATCACCGTAATCGCCACCCCACGGCAGTCGGGCTTGTTCAGCACATTCTCGATGACCGCATTCTGAGCCGAAACTTCCTGTCGGTCGGGCATCTGGAAATCCACGGCAATCCCCAGTTCCGCCTGGGCCTTGAGACATCCCGCGCGGGCTTCGTCCCAGAACGAGGAATTGTTGTTCGTGATGAACGCAAACCGCGGCGCTCCGGCCGGAGCCGCCGGCGGATTGGCAGCCGATGCCATGAGGGCCTTGAGCGCTTCCTCATGCGGCCCGATATTCTCCTGCGTGATCACCTTGACCGGAATGTCCACAACCCCGCCGGGAGCCTCCACCGCCTTGCCATCCGCAAGTGCCTTGAGC
>CAZSDE010000342.1:0-2002 GCA_964605435.1 uncultured Akkermansia sp. | reverse complement strand
TCTTCATGGACTGATAACCATACTCGAACGGCTGCTGCACAATCGTCCCCGCAATTTCCCCGGACTTGATCCCGGCAAGGGTCGGTTCCAGCCCGTCAAAACCAAAAATCTTCACCCGGGGAGGCTGACCCGACGATTTCGCGGCATCACGCACCGCTTCGAGACAAGCCGGCGGATTGTAGCCGTAAAGACCAGCCATGCCCGCCAGATCCGGATGCAGCCGCAGGGCATTCTCCGCATTCGCCTTGGCAGCCACCGTGTCGGCCGAGTCAGTCATGGTCGCCACGATTGTATACTTTCCAGCAACCACCGCACCGGACGCCGCGCCTCCCGCCGCTCCCGGCTTCGAACAGGAAACCAGCACCGACGGCAAACAAAGGGCCATGGAAAGAAGAAATCGCTTCATGGGAAATCAGGGGAAAGTTCAGTTCCACAGGTGCACGCCACCCGCAGGGGATCCGGCATACGCGACGCTCCCGTTGCCGTAAAGCGGCGCATTGACGGGATTGCCTCCCGCGTTTCAGGAGTCCCCACAGGCCCGCCGCAGCCATGCGAGACATTCCGATGGGGCATTCATGAAAAGCAGGGCTTCTCCGAACGCGATGACTTCATCGCCGCCAAGCCGACCCAGCAGCGGAGACACCCGCTTCCCAAGCCCGGGAAACTTACGTTCCACGAGGCGCAGCGACATTTCCCGGCTCCCGCGCAACCGTCCCTCCAGAACACCTTCCTCCCTTCCCTCTTCACGGCCCTCTTCACGGCCATGGATCCGGCCGATCTGAACAAATGGATTCACAAGTCTTGGCATGGCAGCAAGCTCCGGTTCGGTTTCGGATAATTTACGCACGGCGGCCTCGACCTGCAAGGCCTGCCGGGGTCCCAGCGGCAGATAGTGTGTCACGAAGGCGGTGGCAGCCTCCAGTTCATCGGGAGCCAATCGCTGGCGCAGTGATTCTGCGAGAGTCTGCACAATCGCGTGAACCTGCTGCGACGGGGTAAGCGGCATCAGCGAAGTCAGGGCAAGAGCCGCGACATTCCTGCTCCGCAGATAGCGTTCCGGACGCATCTGCCGGAAGGCGACCACAGGGCACTTTGCGTGAATCCGCGCAAGCGTTCCGAAGCGCCAGTGAAGAATCCCGGGAAGCTTCTCCGCAGGCTGGCCCGCCGTGAGCAGCAGTACCGGCAGAACCGGCAGGCGGTACCGCAGAGCGTCCCGCATCGCATACTCCACCAACCGCTCGGTCATGCACGGCTGGACTCGGCTCTGACCTTCGATGTGCATGAGCATGGCAGCCTCACTTCCCCTCCACTTTGCCTTCACGAGAATGTCCCCCGTCCTCCGCGGCGTACTCCCCGCCCGCGGATGCTCCTTGTCCACATACTGCAGCCCATCCAGTTCCACCAATCCACCAAGTTCCGGCAGGAAGGCACGGCAGAATTCCCGCAGCAGCCGCGGGCAATGCAGCAATCCCTTGATCAGATCATCATGAGTCACTCCTTCCCCGCTCCGTTCCCGTGGCATCCGGAACAGATAAGCCGTAAATTATTTGCCGCAACTACTGTATTCCCGCAAAAAGACATCGGCGTGGAGCACCCCCCGGCCACCCGCAGGGTTCCTCATCCTCAGCGATCCGCCCCGGCAGGAATCAGCATCTCATTCTCCGCTTCTTCGAGTTCACCGATTTCCTCAAGCGGGGCAAACCGGCGGGCGGCGAACCCGAGTTCGGACGGACATCCCAGCAAGGTGGATGGATCCACCGGATTGACCAGTTCCACGAGGAGAACCTTCATGTCCACGGAATCCCATCCCTTCTGGGCACTCACCCATTTCGCCCGGCCAGGCTCGCATTCACGAACCGTATAGGTCACCCCCTTCTGAGGCAATGCCGTGTACAGACAGGCGATCTCCGGATGAAACCGGTCATCCACGCAGACAACTTTCTCGCCAGGTTCAAACATGATGACTTTGCATGGGTTGACAGCCGCAGATGTCAGAAGCGGC
>CAZSDE010000341.1:0-4754 GCA_964605435.1 uncultured Akkermansia sp. | reverse complement strand
CTCGACAGCCTCCCGCGTCCCCGCCGACATCTCCCGCCCGGCCCGCTCCATGTGCAGAAAATGCAGATCCACATCACTCCCCGGAGGGAGCAGTCCACGACCATACCCTCCCGTCGCAATGAGCGCCACCCGCCCGCCAGCCCGACCCGTCTCCCCCAGCGGACGCGCAAAGAGATTCCGCAGCACCACATCGAGGAGCGCCGCCCGCTGACTGCATACCTCCGTCCCACTCAGCCCCGCACGGTGCTGCAGCCGGATCCGGTGCTCCTCCTTCTTCAGAAAACTCTTGTACAGCCGAAGCACCTCGGCCGGCGACGCCCCGGGATCAAGCGCCGGTGCCAGCACCCGGTTCGCATGCGCCTGAACTTTATCAAGATGTCGCGGCATCAGATCTCGTCCTCCAGAATCAGTGCCCCCACCACCCCAGCCACACCAAGACCACTCATCTACGGCGCAGCCGCCCCCTCGGTCTCCAGCCTCGCCACCGGATTCTCCGTCATGAACAGATACAGACTGTCCCCCGGCCCACCCGTCATCGCCGGATTCCGGATCGGCATGTCCGCCTGCAGCGAAGACATGATCGCCTCCACCTGCTCCCGACTCTTCCCAATCAGCGTCGACGGTCGCAGCATGAGATACTCACGCCACTCAAACAAACCCGTCCCCCGGTACGTCGCATCCGTCAGCGGAGCCCCCAGACTGTACTGACTCAGCAGCAGCGCCGAAACCGGCTGGTTCCGCTCCTTGCCAATCTCCCGCAGCGTCTCCAGCTGGGCCTTGTCCTTCGGCAGCAGCACCGCCGCACGGTTCATGTACCACGCCACCGCCCACGGAATATCCGTCACCACCGCCTCGTTCGCCGGCACCATCTTCCCCATCGTGGCAAGCGCCTGCGGTACATAATATGGATAGTGCACCCGCGCCAGATCCACCCCGGACATCGCCCGCAGGATCCTCAGCGGCAGCTGCAGCAGAAACGGCAGCGCACTGATCGCCACCGCCAATATGAAATGTCCGTTCCGCACCGCCGGCACATGCTGCGGGATGTCCAGCCGGTTCCACAGCGCCAACCCATAACCCGTCATGAGCGGCAGAAAAATAATGTGCAGATTGTTCGGATCCGTCCGGTCCTCCGTCGGTCCATCCCCGAACGGCTTCAATCCATACAAAGTCATCCCCACCACCGCAAACAACCACATCAAAAGCACACACCACCTGAAATCCGCAATCTCCTGACGCCGGAACGGATGCAGCAGCGCCAGAAAGAACAGCGGAGCCGCAATGATCCCTCCCATGTAATTGTACAGATCACTCAGCTGCGCCACCGAGTTGCCCACCATCTTCGCGATGAACCCGTCAAAATTCAATCCCCCTGCCGTCTGCTCCAGATCCCGCATCAGCGTCAGCTCGTCCGCCGTACCCCCCATCCCCGCATAAAACAGATACAACCCCGCCCCCAGCGGATTCCCCGTGTACCGCATGTTGTTGAACAGCGGCCACCACATCGTAATCAGCAGAAACACCCCGATCAGCACCAGCAGCGCCACCCCGCGCGGCTGAAAGTAAAAGGCCACAAAGAACACCAGCCCGATGAACGGCCACACCGCCAGCCAATGCGACATCGCCAGCAATCCGAAAAACGCCCCCGTCAGCGCCATCCACAGCAGCACCGGACGCCCCGCCCTCGTATTCTCCACCGCCTTGTACAGAAAATACGTCGCAAACGAAAACAGAAAGAGCATCAGCATCTGCGGCAACCCACTCTGCGAGAACCTCCACAATCCCTCGCAGAGCAGCAGCAGCAGCGCCGTCACCCCACCGATGCGGGCATCGAAAATCCTCGAAACCAGCAGATAACTCACTCCGATGGACGACAGCAGCAGCAGCATCGAAACCCCAGCCACAATGATGTCCGGAGTATACAGCACCTGCTTCGGATCCATCTTCCACGTCCCACGGAACATCCCCAGCGGAATCGAATTCAGAATGGGATTGAGCGGCGCATGATACGTGTCCGGTATCCCATCCATGAACGATGGAGCCGCCCCCGGTCCCTCCGTCAGCTTCATCTGACGATCCACCTGCGCATACGCCAGCGGCCGGATCACCAGCGTCGAATAATGCTTATCCGACGCAATCTGCCGCGCAATCTGCGCCTGGTCCATCCCCTTCGCATGCGATAGCCCGCGGAAATCCACCCCCAGGAAATAGTACGTCACCCCCACCAGCAGCAGCAGGAAGAGCGCCCGGCGGATCATCATGCCGGAATCCAGTTCACTCGGGGCAGAATCTGCGTCGGTAGTGGCCATAAAATAAGATCGCGTCAGGATAAGCTCACCCGCACCCCCACAACGGAGCACAGTTCAGGAAAAGGCCGCGATTATGCACTCTCCCGCCAGAGACGCAACGGTTTCCCCACCTCCGACCCCTTTGCCGCCAAAAACCACCCGTCACTGAGGCAAATTTCATGAATCCGCCGCTCCGCGACAGGCGTTATTTGCCGCAGCTTATGACTTCGACCTCACAGAGTCCCGCCGTTCCCATTCTCCGCGACACTTTCGCCGGCTTCATCGTCTTCCTCGTGGCCATCCCGCTCTGCCTCGGCATTGCGCTGGCTTCCGGGGTTCCCGCCACCGCCGGCATCATCGGAGGTGCCGTCGGCGGCATCGTCGTCGGCCTGCTCTCCGGTTCCCAGCTCAGCGTGGCCGGCCCCGCCGCCGGACTGGCCGCCTTCGTCCTCGCGGAACTGGCCCGCGTCGGTTCCTTCGAAGCCTTTCTCGCCGCCCTTGCCCTCTCCGGCATCTTCCAGATTGCCTTCGGGATGCTCAAGGCCGGTCTGCTCGCCGACTACATCCCCACCAATGTCACCAAAGGCCTCCTCGTCGCCGTCGGCCTCATTCTCATCCTCAAGCAGATCCCCCACCTGCTCGGACACGACGCGGATTTCGAGGGAGACATGGCCTTCCTCCAGCGCGATGGCCTCAACACCCTCTCGGAAATCTGGGCCTCCCTCAGCGATATTCACTCGGGCGCAGCCCTCGTCGGCCTCATCTGCCTCGCCATCATGATCGCATGGGAATACACCCCGCTGCGGAAAGCCCTCATCCCCGGTCACCTCCTCGTCGTCGCCATCGCCATCGCCCTCAACGCCATCTTCCAGCGCATGGCCCCGAACCTCGCCATCTCAGGCAGCCACCTCGTCTCGGTTCCCTCCATCCGGGGCGGGGAATCCATCTTCCACTGGCCCGACCTCTCCGCCCTCGCCCGCCCGGCCGTCTGGCAGACAGCCATCACCCTCGCCATCCTCTCATCCCTCAAAAGCCTCATCAACCTCGAGGCGACTGACAAAATCGACCCCCTCAAGCGCATCGGCCCCCCAACCGCGAGCTGTTCGCCCAGGGAGCCGGCAACCTCGTCTGCGGTCTCATCGGCGGCATGCCCATCACTTCGGTGCTCGTCCGCAGCTCGGTCAACGTGAATGCCGGAGCCGTCTCGAACCGCTCGGCCATCATCCACGGCGTCCTCCTCGCCGCGAGCATGGTTTTCCTGGCCGGATTCCTCAATACGATCCCGCTCTCCGCCCTCGCGGCCATCCTCGTGGTCACCGGTGCCAAACTCTCGAAGGCCTCCCTCTTCACCGACATGTTCCGTGCGGGCCGCAGCCAGTACATCCCGTTCCTCGTCACCATCGTCGCCATCTTCTTCACGGACCTCCTCACCGGCATCATCATCGGCCTCATCGTGAGCGCCTGCTTCATCCTCTACAGCAACCTCCAGCGCGGCTTCCACATGGTCAGGGAAGCCCACGTCGGTGGCCCCGTCACCCGGCTCGAACTGGCCAACCAAGTCACCTTCCTCAACCGAGCCGCCCTCGCGAGGGCCTTCGCCGGCTTCGAAAAGGGCAGCCACGTCGTCCTCGACGCCCGCACCACCGACTACATCGACCCCGATATCCTCGAAATCATCCGCCTCTTCCGCAATGAACAGGCTCCAGCCCGCGGGATCCAAGTCAGCACCATCGGCTTCCAGGAACGCTACGCCGTCGCCGACGAAATCCAGTACGTCGACGTCACCACCCGCGACGTCCAGCACCAGGCCACCCCCCAGGCGGTCCTCCAGCTCCTCAAGGAAGGCAATGACCGCTTCGTCGCCGGCAAACGCCTCAACCGCGACCTCGTCCGCCAGGTCGGCGTCACCGCCGCCGGACAACACCCGCTCGCCGTCGTACTCGGCTGCATCGACTCCCGCGCCTCCACCGAACTCATCTTCGACCTCGGCCTCGGCGACATCTTCTGCATCCGCATCGCAGGCAATGTGGCCGCGGAAAAAGTCCTCGGCAGCATGGAGTACGCCTGCCAGGTCGCCGGTGCCAAAGTCATCGTCGTCAAAGGCCACACCAAATGCGGAGCCGTCGCCGCCGCCTGCGAGTTCGTCCGCAAGAACCTCGACCCCGCGGAAGCCACGGGCTGCACCCACCTCGCCGCCCTCACCAACCGCATCGGCCGCGCCGTCCACGACATCGCCGCGCTCCCGGAATCCGCCAGCCTCGATCCCGCCGCCTTCGCCGACGTGGTCGCCGCCCAGAATGTCCGCCGCACCATGGAATTCATTCTCGAATCCAGCCCGGGCATCCGCCGCATGGTCGAAGCCGGCTCGGTTCTCCTCGTCGGCGCCATGTACGATGTCCGCACCGGCAAAGTCGACTTCCTCGACCACCAGCCCTCCGCACAGCCCGCCACCCCAGCTCACTCGGC
>CAZSDE010000340.1:0-4764 GCA_964605435.1 uncultured Akkermansia sp. | reverse complement strand
CCATCATGCCGCGCGGGCATGACAGCACATTCATCCTTCAGCGCCCAGCTTCGTCCTTCCGGTCGAGTTGCGCCAGCGCCCGCTTCGCCTCGGCACGCGCACTGAGCCACGCAATCACCGCCGGTGCCAGACTCACCCCGATCACCGCCAGAATGATCAGCTCGAAATGCTTCGTCACAAAGGGCAGATTGCCGAACAGATAGCCCGCCCCGGCACAGACGATCACCCAGAAAAACGCCCCGAAAATCCCATAGGCCAGAAACGTCGGATAGTGCATCTTCCCGACGCCGGCCACGAAGGGCGCAAAGGTCCGCACCAGCGGAATGAACCGCGCCAGAATCACGGTCTTCTTTCCATGCCGGTCGTAATACGACTGCGTCTTGTGCAGCACATCCGTGTTGAACAGCATCGACTTCTCCCGCGAGAAAACCTTCGGCCCAAGGTACCGCCCCACCCAGTAGTTGACCGTATCCCCCAGCACCGCCGCCGTCGGGAGCAGCACACAGATCCACAGCAGACTCAGATTGCCTCCCCCAGCCGGCGCACACAGAGCCCCGGCCGTGAACAGCAGCGAATCACCAGGCAGAAACGGCATCAGCACCAATCCAGTCTCGCAGAACACGATCAGAAACAGTATCCCATAGACAAGATTGCCATACGCCCCGGTCCACTCGGCGAGCGATTCCTTCAGATGCGTCACAAAATACCAGGCGTTCTGCAGCAGTTCCATGCGGTGGAGGGGATGTGTTCGGATTGAAATTCTTGGCTCGGCCATCAGCGCAGGGGCGTGAGCGGCCAGATCACTGGTATCAGCACCGAGCACAGAATCCAAAGCAGAATTGTCAGCGGAATCCCAATCTTCGCAAAGTCCCCGAAACGGTACCCGGCCGCATTGTACACCAGAAGATTCGTCTGGTACCCGATCGGCGTGGAAAACGCCAGCGTCGAACCAAACATCGCCGCCACCGCAAATGGCTTGGGATCCACCCCCAACTGCAGCGCCGTCTGAATCGCAATCGGCGTCAGAATCGCCGCCACCGCCGCATTGCTCAGAAACTCCGTCAGTACCACCGAGATCAGATACACCACCGAAAGCACCACCCACGGACCCATCGACTGAAAACTCCGCACAATGCCCGACGCCAGCGTGTCGGCCACCCCGCATTCCTTGAGGCCCGCCCCAATCCCCACCGTCCCCACAATCATCAGCAGTATCCGCCACTCCATCGCCTCGTAAACCTCAGCCATGTCAATGCAGCGGAAAAACACACAGAGCAGCGCCCCGGCGAGCGCCACCAGTCCAAATCCCAGCGCCGGAAAACCCAGCCGCGTCAGCATCGTCTCCCGCTCCCTCTCCACCAACGGCCGCACCGCCCGCTTCACTTCGGCCTCGCCAGCAGCGTCCAAGCCCTGCGCCGCCAGCGCCACCTGCAGCGGCCCACTCACCGCCGCCGCCACCGGACCCGGATTCCCATCAGGCAAACCATCACTCACCTCAGTTTCCGCCAGTGCCCCGGCCAGACACACGCACGCCATGATCAATCCCGCCAGCCACGCCTTGTTGCGCCGCGGCCGCGTGTCCTTCGGCTTCGTCAGATTGATGAAGCCACGCTCCCGGAACAGCTGATTCATCTGCTCGGCAGGCCCCTCCAGCAGCAGGGTGTCCCCCATCAGAAACCTCATGTCCTCAAAGCGCTCCCGCAGATTCACCCCCATCCGGTGCACCGCCAGAATGATGACCCCGTAGCGCTGCCGGAAATTCAGCTGCCGGATGCTCTTGTGCAGCAGCGTCGAACCCGGCCCCAGGACCGCCTCCATCAGAACCGCCTTCTCCGTCTTGATCTGCTCCAGCCCCAGTGCCCCGTCATCCCGCGTCAGCGCCAGCCCGTCAGTCGACCGCACCGTCATCACATCCTCCAGCCGCCCCTTCAGAATCAGCTGGTCCCCCACCTCGAGGCGCAGTTCCCCCAGCGGCACATCCAGCAGCGCTCCCCCGCGGATCACATCAATCAGCCGGATCCCCCGCAGCCGCGCAAGGGGCGTCTGCGCATACAGCCTGCCCGCAAGGGCCGGCCCCTCCGACACAAATGCCCTCGTCAGATACTCGCGCGACTGCGTCTCCTCAATCAGCTGCGACAGCGCCATCCGGTCGGGCAGCAGCCGCGGCGATGCCACCGCCAGATACAGCAGCGTCACAGCCATCACCGCCAGTCCCAGCGGCGCAATCTCAAACATGCTGAACGTCACCCCCTCCCCCTTCGCAATGCCGGCCGTCACCAGATTCGTCGATGTCCCCACCAGCCTCACCATCCCGCCAGCCACCGTTGCATGAGAACCCACAAGCCGCGCCGCTGACTCCCCCCCGCAACCCGTTCGTAAAACGATCCCACCCGCTGCAGCACGCCCGCCCGCTCCAGGGACATGCACACCACCAGCATCGCCGCCACCATCACGACAGCCTCGTTCGAAAACGCCGCCAGCGCCTTCTCCACCGGCAGAATGCCCGTCAGCACCATCGCCACCATCCCACCCAGCGCCGTCACCTCGGGCGGAATCCGCTCCATCACAAACGACGCAAAAACCGCCACGAGGATCGCCCCCGCAATCCATTCGCTGGTCACCTGACTGAAGGCATGGATCATCAGCTCCGGCATAAGATTTCTCCCTACGCGTAGCGCCTCCCCTGCCGCGCACGCAATCGCTTTGTCTCCCCTGATTCAATGCCCCCCGGGCGCACCATCGCGCGCCGCCATCCATTCCTCGAGAATCACCACCGCAGCAGCCTGATCAATGACCGGCCGATGACTCCGGCTGCGCCGACCCGCGACCCGCAACTGCTCGGCAGCGGCCATGGTCGATCCATATTCGTCCTGAAACACAATCTCCACCCCTGCCGGCAACTGCTGCGCCAATTCGGCCGCAAACCTCCGCACCTTGGCCGCCACGGTCCCCTCGGTCCCATCCATGCGCACCGGCAAACCAATCACCACCGTCCCCGCCCCGCGCTCAGCCACCACCTCCGCAATCTTCTCGGCTGCCACCAGCCACGGACGCGCCGGAATGGTCTGAATCGGATGCGCCAGCAACCCAAGAGCATCCGTTCCCGCCAGTCCCATGCGCACTTCCCCGTAATCAACCGCCACCACCCGCTGTGCTCGCTCTGCTGTCATGTCCATGATTCACAATGCTTCTCAATCAGCCCAGGCACGTCGTCCCGATCTTCCCGCACGCTCCTCCCGGACCTCTCTTCCTGTACGCTACGACAACTCCTCTCTGTCAGCCAATGCCACCCAGCCGGAAGAAAGCACCGGCCGCGGAAGTCACCCTCCGCGGCCGGTCCAGATCATTCCATCCCATCCGCTCAGCGCAGCGAAGGCAGCTTGCCTTCCTTGAGCGCATTGAGCGTCCGCTCCAGCACCGGCTTGACCTGCTCCGGTGCCTTGTCGAGCGCCTTCTCCGCCAGCACGACCGCCTCGTCCTTGCTGCCGGATACAAATTTCACCCGCGCCGCCGCCTCCAGTGTCATCGCATCCTCTCCCTTGGTCAGTTCCATGGCCTGATCGACCAGCTCGGATGCCTTCGTGACCACTTCCTTCGGCGCATCCTTCATTCCGATAAGCTGGCGCGCCACCGACGCAAGGTACTGTCCATTCTTGCCCATGGGAGATTCAGCCAGCTTGCCGGCGTGCTTGAGGGCCGCCTCGGCATCCCCCTTGTCCACCGCCACCTGCAGCCGCATCCCCATCAGACGCTCAGCCATCGCCGGATCTTCCTTCTCCATCGCATCCAGTTCCGCCGTCACCTTGTCCCAATCCTTCGCACGCGCCGCTTCGTTGATCGCCGTCATGTGCTTCTGCATGCGCGACCGCCCCTCGTCCTCCTTGGCCTTCTCGGCCTGATACTTTGCCACATCGAAGGTTCCAGCCACAATTTCCCCGAGGGTCTCGCTCTTCAGCCCAGCCGGATGGCCGATCCACGCGATCTTCCCATCCTTCCCGACCACAAAGGCACTCGGAATCCCATTCTGACCAGCGGCCTGCATCCAGTTCACCGCCATGTACCCCTTCTCCACCTCGCTCTTGTCATCAAGAGCCACGCGATAGGACATCTTCTCCCCCATCTCCTTCACAAAAGGCTCCACCTTGTCCTCTTCACGCTCCCAGCAGTCCTGGCCAATGAAGACAACGCCCTTCTCCTTCCACTCCTCGTGCAGTTCGTCCAGATGCGGAATGGTGGCTCGGCACGGACCACACCACGTCGCCCAGAATTCCACCACATACACAGTGTCTTTCTCGAATCCCTTGACCGGTTCCCCCTGCACCCATTTGCCGGTCTTCAGCGCGGGAGCCGCATCCCCAATCTTCAGGGTGGCTTCAGCAGAAACGGAAACCGCAGTGCAGAGAACCGCGGCAGCAGCAGTGGAAAGAAATGAAATCTTCATGATTTGGAAAGGCCCGACCATACACCGTTAGCCTGACACTTGTCGCGCGGAATTTCACGGAATCACCGGGATTCCCCACTCGCCACGCTGGGACTCCCCACGCAGATGCTCCCGCAGCTGACGCACCGCCCGACCCTGAATCCGGCCGGCGTTCCACATCACCGCCACCGTCCGGCTCGGCCGCTCCCCACTGAAGGAACGGTAAATCCGCCGCTCGGTCCGGTCCACCTCCCGCGCCATGGCCGGCACCATGGAGACCCCATGGTCCAATGCCGCCAGTTCCTGCACGGTCGTCAGCTGACTCGTCCGCCCCACCGCCACCG
>CAZSDE010000339.1:4403-4772 GCA_964605435.1 uncultured Akkermansia sp. | reverse complement strand
AACGGGAGCCCCGAAATCCGCAAAACACTGGCGCTGCCCCAGCAGCCACCACGCATGACGCGAAAGCCATCGGCACTACGGATAGACTCCGGATCCTGAACCAATGATCCACGCCTCCGGTACAATTGCGCATTCCATGCATAACGGCACTATTTTCCGGTGGCGGCGATCTGATGATTTATGGTAAAAGCATGAATGAAGCTGAATTTCCAATGCCCGTTTTGTCATAGTTCCCTGCAGGGCGAAGGCACGGCAGCAAAGATTGAAGTGGAATGCCCGCAGTGCCACCAGCGCTTCGCAGTGGACACGGGAATCCATCGGCTGCCGGAAGTAAGGGCCGTGCCGGCTGGCCCGCCTCCCCTTTCCCCC
>CAZSDE010000339.1:3434-4393 GCA_964605435.1 uncultured Akkermansia sp. | reverse complement strand
GCAGCAGCGCCGTCAGCAGAAGGCACGGGAAGAAGCAGACCGGATGAAACTCACCTATCTCATTGGAGGCAGTGTGGCCGCCTTTGCTGTCATCTTCTTCGCAGGACAGCAGATCTCGAAGAAATCAGTGGAGAAGAAAACAAGTAGTCCGGGAAAAGCCGAGTTCACCATCCCGAAGGTTCCCGACGAGGACACTGTTAAGGTGAATCCCGAAGACGTCCGCAGAGAACAGGAAAGAATCGCAAAGGCAGAGCAGCTGAAGGAAGAACAACTCGCTCTCGAGGAGCAAAAACTAGTGGGGGTAATCCGGGCATCGTTCTGCAGCGGCAATCAGCGCGCCGCCGAAGCCCTCGCCCGGGAATTGCGGGCCGCCGCGGAGGAAGTCTGGAAGACCCATTCCGATGGCATACCTGACAACGAACCCAAACCGGGCACGGAATTCGAGGTCATGGAAAAGCGTCTCCTCGAACGCATCCGCGCGAGTAAACTGATCACCGACGCCCTCAGCGGTCCGCCGGAACAGATTGCCCGCATCCTCGTCAATCCCGCGGCAGCCAGCCGGGAACTCGCCGGCATGAGCGGAATCCCTACAGTCCTTAAGGGAAAACGCGGTTTTGGAACCGGCTTCTGGATCACGGCAGACGGATGGCTCATCACCAATGAACACGTCGTCTCATCGAGCAAAACCGTCGAACTCCACCTCGGCGATCAGAAGGTCATTCCCGCACGGGTCGTCCGCACGGACGAAGTGAACGACCTCGCCATCCTCAAGGCGGACAACACAGCTCCGGCGGCATGGCTGCCAGTCTCGCGGGCGGAAAAGGAAATGAATCTCGGCACCATGGTCTTTACCATCGGCTTCCCCGACCCCATCCAGCAGGGATTGGAACCAAAATACACCGATGGCAAAATCAGCAGTCAGTCGGGTCTGAATGACGACAAGCGGTACTACCAGACGA
>CAZSDE010000339.1:0-3424 GCA_964605435.1 uncultured Akkermansia sp. | reverse complement strand
CCAGGTAATTCGGGAGGAGCCATGATCGACTACAGCACGGGCTGGGTCGTCGGTGTCATGAGCATGCGGCTTGACCGCGGCTCCAGCGGACGGATTACCCAGTCCGTCAGCTACGCCCTCAAAGGAGACCAGCTCTACCCGTTTGTGCAGGCAACCCCGGACGCGGTGGCCTCGCTCCGCAGACAGACGATTCCCGAAATCCGGAAGGGCGATGCCTCGGCAATCACCGAGCGGGCCATCAAGGCATCGGTTCTGATCATCGTGCCTGAGTGAGACCGGGGACAGAAATGTCCCGGCTCCGTTCCCTGCTCAAACGGTCCGGCCTTTCGTTGCCCGAGGGCCAACGGCCGGGATTCCCGGATCGCGGTCGATGCGGGCAGGTCCAGGCATTTGCCGTTCGCCAGATGAGAAGAACGGAACGCGACCTGGGGCGTCGCTGCGCTCAGCCCCAGGCTGTCCTCTCGGTCCCCGATGGGGACGCACGGGTTCGGTGAGGCATGCGTGTTCGAAATGGTCGTGGCCTTCTGTGGTCGTGGCCTTCTGTGGTTTCCAGGGCCAACGGCCCGGAACCATACCAGCCTGGGCCAGCGGCCCAGGTTTCCAGATCGAATTATTCCAGGAGGGCTGAAGGCCCGTCCTATCGTTCCGGAATGGCGCGCCTGTGATTTCCGGTGGTGGGTGATCAGGCTGGGAGGGTGATGGTGCGGCCGAAGGCGCCGGGCTGGAAGGTTTTGGAGTCGAGGTTTCCGGCGGCGAGGGCGGAGGCGAGGTCGCGGGAGGGGTCGTCGATGCCTTCGTCGGTGAGTTGCCATGTACCGAAGTGCATGCCGAGAGACTGGTTGGCATTGAGTTCGCGGTGGGCCTGAACGGCTTCGGCTGGGTTCATGTGCATGGCGGCCATGAACCATCTTGGTTCGTAGGCTCCGATGGGGAGGAGGGCAAGGTGGGGAGCGCCGCAGCGGTCGCGGATTTCGGTGAAGAAGGGGGCGTAGCCGGTATCGCCGGCGAAGTAGACGCTGCGTCCTCCGGCGCGGATGTGGAAACCGCCCCAGAGGGTAGCGTTGAGGCCGTGGCCGCCGCGGTTGGACCAATGCTGAGCCGGGGTGAAGGTGAGGTCGGCTCCGGCGGCGGTGCCTTGCTGCCACCAGTCGAGTTCCACAGCACCGCCGATGCCCTTGGAGGCGAGGAAGTCGCGGTTTCCGAGACCAGTCACGATGGTCGGGCCCCAGCGCCGCTGCAGTTCGCGCAGCGTCCAGAGGTCGAGGTGGTCGTAATGGTTATGCGAAAGGACGATGAGGTGGATTGGGGGGAGGTTGCCGAGCGCGAGGGCTGGTGGGCGGACGCGTTTGGGTCCGGCCCAGCTGACTGGGCTGCAGCGGGGCGACCACACGGGATCGGTGAGGATATTGATGCCGCCGAGCTGGAGCAGCCATGTGGCGTGACCGATGAAGGTGGCCGCGGCTTCTGGTCCCTTTACGGGGCGTGCCTGTTCCATGCCGCCGGCGTGGTCGGGCCATGGCACAGGTTTCCGGGTGAACCTCCATTTCCATGCATCGGCGCTGGTTTTGTGGACGCGGTTCCATGGATTGAAGAACGTGCGGCCGTTGAAATGATCGGAGGGAGCGCCGCGCCAGCCGGGACCGGCGCTCAGCCATTCGTCGCGGCCGACGACGAGGGCTCCGGATCCGAGGGCGGTACCGCTCAGCCAGCGCAGGAGGCGGCGGCGCCGGAAGGGAAACGGTTTCATGGATTGCTCAGACGGCGACCCAGCCTTGTTTGGCATGGCTGCGGAGGACTGCCTCACAGAGTTTCACTTCCTCGTGTCCGTCCTGGGCGGAAGCAAACAGAGCGGTGCTGCTGCCGCCGCTGGCGATGTGTTCGTAGACCGCGCGGTAGTGCATTTTATGGGCATCGCTGAATCCTTCCGCATGGCCGCCTGGGTAGTCGGTGTATCCGGCTACATCTTCCATGAATCCTGCGGTGCCCCGCTGGAGGATCTGATTCGGTTCATCGCGGCGGCCGACATGGATTTCGTTCGGCTGCTGGAGGTCCCAGCGGACGCTGCCTTCCGTTCCGTAGATGCCCACGGAGAGACTGCACTTCCAGCCAGCGGCCACCTGGGAAATGGCGGCATTGGCGTGCACACCGCTGGCGAAGCCATGTGGGGCGTCGCCGAACTGGAGCAGGACACTGGCAAAGTCTTCGGTATCGACCTCGTATGATTCCATGTCCGCCGGGTTCACCCTGGCGAAGGTCTGGACCTGGCCCCGCGGACGCTGCCGTGTCTTGTGAAAGGTTTCGAGGGTGGCCATGACGCGTTCCGGTTTTGCGCCGAGCACAAACGAAACGGCATCGACCCAATGCGTTCCGATGTCGCCCACCGCGCGCAGCTTGCCGCCTTCCGATGACAGAATGCGCCAGTTGTAATCTGTCTCCTGGAGCAGCCAATCCTGGAAGAAATGGCCCTGGACATGAATGATCCGGCCGAGGTCGCCGCGCTGCACCATGGCGCGCATCTGGAGGACCGCCGGGAAGAAGCGGCACATGTAATTCACCGCGAAAACCCGGTCTGAAGCCGCGGCTGCCTTGACCACCCGGGCCGTTTCCCGGCTCGTCATCCCGAGCGGCTTTTCACAGATCACGTGCTTGCCCGCCTTGAGTGCGGCAATCGACTGCGGCACGTGTTCGTGATTCGGCGAAGCAATGTGGACGACATCGACCTCCGGGCAGGCGAGCAGGGCGCGGTAATCGTAGTCGCCGAAGACATGGGGAATGCCCCAGTAGTCAGCGCTCGCCTGCGCTCCGCGGCTTGATCCGCAGACGGCGGTCACCTGCACGCCGAGGCGCTTGAGGGCTTCGATGTGGACAGGGCCGATGAAACCGGTGCCAATGACTCCGGCGCGCAGATGAGAAACGGTGGGCGGCATGCCACATGGTTACCGCATGCCCTTGGTCACCGCAACCCGCGAGCATCCTTAGGAGCCTGTTGAAAAACCGGGCCCGGCAGCGGATCCGGAGTCCATGGTGGTTGGATGAGCGGCTGCGCCGTGGTTTAGTGACGGGATCCCCTGCGGGCGGCGGGCCCTATTCCACAAGGCTTCGTTGCGCCGCAGTCGAAGGTCTCGACCTTCTCCTTTGTTGCGCCTCGCCTTGTGGAAGAATTCCTCGCCGCGCTACCAGTCCCGGTTTTTCAACAGGCTCTTAGGAATGTCAGGCCGGAAAGCGCCAGAGCTGCGGCGTCCATGTTCCGGTTTCCCATGCGTCTGCCGTCGCGAATTCCCGGATGAGTGTGCCGGCGGCATCGACGGTCACCAGATTGAGCGTCTGTTTGCGGTCCTTGAAGTGGCCGGAATTGTCCGCGTTGAAGGCCGGGACGGCGCGCTCGCCATCGGGAGCCGGACGGTTTCCGCCATTCCAGCGGAAG
>CAZSDE010000338.1:1387-4777 GCA_964605435.1 uncultured Akkermansia sp. | reverse complement strand
ATTCCTTGGCTTCAGTGCCGGGCTGGATTTCGAGACGAAGATCATGGTGAAGACGCGGGCACCGGAGCTGCTGCGGTCGGAGATGGCCAATCCGCGCTGGCTGCCGAAGAAGCTGGCCATGAGTGGAGTGACCGATTGCTATCAGCCGATCGAACGGAAGCTTGCGATCACCCGGGGCTGCCTCGCCGTTCTTGCGGAATTCCGGAATCCGGTCGTCATCATTACCAAGAATCACCTTGTGACCCGTGATGCCGACCTGCTGGGGGAACTGGCGCGGTGGCGGGCGGCGGCCGTGCTGATTTCCGTGACCACGCTCGACCGCGAGCTGGCCCGCATCCTTGAACCCCGCGCCTCCGGACCGGCCATGCGGCTGAAGGCCATGCGTACCCTCAGCGAAGCGGGGATTCCCTGCGGGATTTCGCTCGCCCCGGTCATTCCGGGCCTCAACGATCATGAAATCCCTGCGATTCTCGAGGCCGCCCGGGCGGCGGGGGCGTCGTTTGCCACGTGGTCCATGGTCCGCCTTCCGGGCAGCGGGGCCGAGGTCTTCACCGACTGGCTGGCGCGTCATGTTTCCCCGGAAAAGCAGCAGACCATCCTCAGCCGCATCCGGGAAACCCATGGGGGAAAGCTCAATGACTCGCGTCCCCTCATCCGCATGCGGGGCGAAGGAGTGCGTGCCGAGCAAACCGCCCTCCTCTTCCGGACGATGGCCCGGCGTCTCGGCTTCACCGCCACGAGGCCTGAGGTCACCACGGAGAACTTCCGCCGACGGTCCCCCGGGCAACTCGAACTCGACCTCTGAATCCCCCGCAAACCAGGGACCGGACCAGTCAGCCTTGACTCCCCCGGGAACTCACGCTACCACCGGGCCAGTCGGGCGACAGTTCCCACAGGTTCAAAGGGTCACAGGCCTCCTGCCACCCGTCCCGCGCCAACTTTCTCCACTGCCTCTTCCGCATGCCGCCCAGTCCCGACGAATCACCCGATCGCCTGCGGCTGCTCCTCATCAGCATCGTTCCGCCCAAAAACGACTGCGGGGTCCGCATTGTCATGTACCGCCACCTCGTGGAGCGTCCCTCGTTTGTTCTCCACGTCGCCAATGCCGGAACTGTCGAGGCCGAGCCCGGCGTGCCCGCCACCAATGTATTCCTGCCTGGATTCATGGGCCGCCTGCGGCGCTCGCGCTTCGGGCCGATTCTCGGTCGCTGGCTGACCGACTTCGAGAACTTCACGATATCCTTCACCGGACGGCGTCAGCTCAATGCGATCATCCGGGAATTCCGGCCGGATGTCATTCTGACTCTCGCGGAAACCGGCTGGAGCCACACCGCGGCAGCCGTCGCGCGGCAGCATGGCATCCCATTCGCGGCCCTTTTTCTCGACTGGTTTCCGATCATGGAATACCACTTCGGGCACCGCTGGACCCGCCCGCTGCTCAGCAAGCGGTTCCGCCGCCTCTACAGGGAATGCGACCTCGCCTTCTGCACCAGTGACGGCATGCAGCGCATCCTCGGGCCGCATCCCAATAGCCATGTCATCTACCCGATGCCAGGCAAGCCACAGAAGCCGTCGCACCGCATCCAGTCGGAACGCAAAGTCTTCCGCATTGTCTATGTGGGAGCCGCATGGGGATTCTACGGACGCATGCTCGCCAGACTCATGGAGGAACTCCACGGGGCAGACGACATCGAACTCCGCATCATCGCTCCCAGCCTTGACTGGCCCGAGGCCCAGCAGCAGGCGGCCCGTGAAAACGGCGTCTACCTCGGGTTCAAGGGCCCCGAAGAATCCGCTCCCTATCTCGCCGGAGCCGATGCTCTGCTCGTCGTGATGAGCTTCGAGGAAGAACACAAGCTCTTCATGCAGACGAGCTTCACCACGAAGTTCCTCGACTACACGGCCTTCGGAAAACCCATTCTGCTGTGGGCTCCCGAGTACTGCACACCCGTCAGCGTGGTCGAACAGCACGGCGGTGCCGTCGTTACCCCCACGCCCGACGCCGCCGAGGTCGCGAGGGCCGCACGCGGATTGGCCACGGATCCCGCGCTGCGCGACCGCATGGCCGCGGAGGCGACGCGGCTCCACGAGACTATCTTCAACCCGGAACGACTCCAGGGAATCTTCGAAAACGAAATCCTTCGCCTCGCTGGCCGTCCCGCACTACCGTCTCACGCATGAAGTCCGTCTGCCTCGCCATTCTCAACTACAACGGGGTGCAGCACCTCGAGCATCTCCTGCCATCGCTGCCCGCCGGAGCCGAGGGATTCCATGGAACCCTCAAGCCCGTCGTACTCGACAACCGCAGCTCCAAGGGCGACGAAGCATGGGTCCGCGCAAACCATCCCGAAGTGGAATTCGTCACCGCTCCCGGCAACGAATTCATGTATTCCTACAACTGGCTCGCCAGCCAGCGCAGCGAGGATATCTTCATCCTCATCAACAATGACACCCGCCTGACCCCGGGCTTCATCGCGCAGATCACCCGGCACTTTCCTTCGGACGATCTCTTTTCCGTATGTGCCCACAGTCTCAGCTGGGAAGGAACCGAAGACACCTGCGGTCCCGCCCGACTGACGCGCCAGCATGGATTCTACCGCTGGCATTATGACATGAAACGCCAGCAGCTGTGCCACACGCTCTACAGCTCCAGCGGATTCATGGCGGTCGACCGGAAGAAGTTTCTCGAACTCGGGGGATTCAGCCGCCTGTACTTCCCCATGTACTGCGACGACCTCGACCTTGGCTTTCGGGCATGGCGCCGCGGCTGGCGCTCCATCTACGATCCCGACAGTGTGCTCTACCACCGGGAGAATGGCAGCGGAGCCTCCGACTGGGTTCAGCGTCACGACCTCCGCAACTCCCTCCTCTTCGAATGGTCATCGCTGCCCATCGAAGCATTCGCCACCCAGCGCGGCCTCCGGCTCGCCAATCTGATCGGCCGCGAATTGCTCAGCGGCCGCCGCTTCTGGTTTCCCGTCTGGAAGGAAGCCCGCAAACGCTGGGCCGAGGAACGAAGCCGGTACGCCGACACGAAGATTTCCGAAACGGAATACCAGCAGCTCTGCCGCAATCTCGAACTGCCCGTGCCTCCACCACCCAGCCCGTCATGAAACGCGCCATCGTCATCGTGATCGATGCCCTCGGCATCGGTGCCCTCCCGGACGCCGCCGAATTCGGCGACGGTCCCGATTGCTGCACCCTCGGCAATGTCGCGCGGAGCAACGGCGGACTCCAGCTCCCTGTGCTCGGTTCCCTTGGCCTCGGCTGCATCATCCCAGTGGATGGCGTCCCGCCTGCCGATGCGCCACTCGCCTCCTTCGGCCGCATGCAGGAACAATCGCGCGGCAAAGACACCACCACCGGCCACTGGGAACTCTCCGGTCTGGT
>CAZSDE010000338.1:0-1377 GCA_964605435.1 uncultured Akkermansia sp. | reverse complement strand
CAACCTACCCCGATGGCTTCTCCGATGCCATCATCGCTGAATTCATGAAGCGCACCGGCGTCGGCGGCGTTCTCGGCAACCGACCGGCCTCGGGAACGGAAATCATCGAAACCTGCGACGCCGAACACACCCGCACCGGCTGGCCCATCGTCTACACCAGCGCTGACAGCGTCTTCCAGATCGCCGCCAACACCGCCACGGTTCCACTCGACCAGCTGTATGCATGGTGCACCACCGCCCGGCAACTGCTCGACGAAACCGCTTCCGTCAGCCGTGTCATCGCCCGTCCCTACCAGCGGAATGAACAGGGACAACTCACGCGCATGGGCGGCGACCGGCGCGACTACGCCGTGCCTCCCCCGGCTGCCACCGTCCTCGACGCCATCGCCGCTGCCGGAGGCCGCACCATCGCCATCGGAAAAATCGAAGACATCTTCTGCGGGCGCGGCATCACTCACTCCATCCACACCAAAGGAAACACCCACGGACTCGCCGTCACCCACCGCGCCCTCCGCGGCGAACTCTCCAGCCCGGAACTGACCACCGTCGACGCTTCCCGCTGCCTCCCGGACCGGGGTGACTTCATCTTCGTCAATCTCGTCGATACCGACTCGCTCTATGGTCACCGCCGCGACCCGGCGGGCTACGGCCGTGCGCTCGAAGAAATCGACTCTGCTCTCGGGCAGATGCTGCCGGAACTCGGCGAAGATGATCTGCTGATCATCACGGGCGACCACGGCTGTGATCCCACCGCCCCGGGGACCGACCACACGCGCGAATACGTTCCGCTGCTCGTCTACCGGAAGGGCGCGCCGGCGGAAGCTCTCGGAACCCTTCCCTCCTTCACCGCGGTTGCCGAAAGGGTCGCCCAGTGGCTAGGGGTGCCCTTTTCCACGCCATGACACCCTCCAGTACACCTCCCGGCCCCCGCAGGCTCGTGGGACTCGTCCCGGCCGCAGGCAAGGGCAGCCGCCTCGCCCCCTTCCCCTGCGCCAAGGAACTCTTCCCGATCGGTTATCAGAATTATGCCACTGCCAACGGCACCGAACAGCGGCCCAAAGTCATCAGCCAATACCTCATCGAAAACCTCACCCAGGCAGGTGCCGACCGCATTCTCATCATCCTCGGCGACGGTAAGCAGGATGTCGCCCGCTACTACGGCGACGGTCACCGTTTCGGCATCGACATCGCTTACCTCTACCAGGAGGAACTCAGTGGCATGCCCGGTGCCCTCGACCTCGCATGGCCATGGATCGGCGATGCCGATGTCATCTTCGGCATGCCGGATACGATCGTGGAACCACGGAACGCCTTCGCCGATCTCGTGAGCGACCACCGCAGCCATGGAGCAGACCTCACTCTCGGACTTTTCCGCAC
>CAZSDE010000337.1:4463-4784 GCA_964605435.1 uncultured Akkermansia sp. | reverse complement strand
CCGTTGCGGCGGTAGACTTCCTCCCAGAGCGTGACGGCATCGTTTTCCGATTTCTGGCCGAGGGAGAGGAGGGCGGCTTTGCCGGCCCAGAAGAGGGCGGCTTCGGCGAGTGGGTGGGCTGGGTCGTCGCGGGCGATGGTTTCGAAGGCCTGGCGGGCGGCGGCGAAGTTCTGGCGGCGGTAGAACATTTCGCCGAGGCGCATGCGGAGGGGGCTGCGGCGCTGGGATTCCGGGAATGAAGTGAAGAAGGCGGTGGCGGCGGTGGCGAGGGCGTCGTCTCCGCTGGCGGCACCGGTGGCGAGGACTTCGAGCCATGCGGCT